>JAILRR010000034.1 GCA_024698065.1 Bacilli bacterium | reverse complement strand
ATAGAAGGTATCCTGCATATCTCTGGCCGGATGGTCTTTTGGAACGTTTAAGAGTTCGAAATTGAAGTGATCGGTCTCAACGTCTCTTCCTTCGACGATGTCAAATCCCATTGAGGCAAAGATGTCGCACATCTCATCGATGATGACCCAACATGGGTTCATCTTGCCTGGGGTGTGAGTTCTGCCTGGGAGGGTGAGGTCGATACGCTCACTCTTGAGCTTCTCATCAAGAGCGGCTTTCTCAATGGCGGCCTTCTTCTCATTGAAGGCGTTTTCGATGTTGGCTCTAGCGTCATTGACGGCTTTGCCAAAGGCGCCTCTCTCCTCCGCTGGTATTTCTTTCATCTTGCCCATAAGCGAGGAAAGCTCGCTCTTTTTGGCAAGATAGGTGTTTCTGAAATTCGTAAGACCTTCGAGGTCTTTGACATTGTTAAGGTCCGCTAAGGCTTTTTCCTCTATGGCCTTAATCTGCTCTTTGGGTTCCATTTAGTCCCTCCTAAAAATAAAAAAGAGGATGTCAGGAGTGCTTCCGCACGGTACCATCCCTCTTTGAACGCTCTTTGAGTGTCATCTCTTTTTGGCTATAACCCACGACGGGGAGAGTTTCCTCTCCGTTCTCAGACGGCGAATTCGCTAGACCTTCGACGAGATGGTCTCTCTATCCATCTCTCCCACATGAGGAAGGCACCCTAGGTACTACTCCGCTTCAACGAACAACTAATTGTATTTCTCTTTTTTCTAAAAGAAAAGAGGCACAGCCCTTAATATTCCAATTCCTTCCAAACGTTATGGTCAAGAAGGTTGCTCGGGAAAGAGGAGACATCAACACTTGTGCCATGGAAAAGATTGATTCCTAAGCAGAATGAGACCGACTTGATGGATACATCGTCTAGATATTCTGCATACGAGGAAGAGAGAGATGACGTTTTCGAGTCTATGGTGATATCGAAATCAGCGTCAATCTGGCCTAGCTCGGTCTCACTGAAAGGTATCGCCAACGATCCTTTGACGGTTTTGATGGTTGAGAGGGCACTATCGACGTAATTGTTGATGATGTTCCTTATAGTGGCACTTCCCGTATAACCATCAAAGATGTCGTCAATCGCCCCTTTGATGAAGGAAGAGAAATCGTCTTTGTCCTTGATGCCCATCTCTAAGGAATAATCCCCTTTTGAGTTGGTTTTGATGGTGAGTTTTTTCTCGTCGAATCTACCTCTCAGGAAATTGAGGAAATAGGGTGTTATCGATTTATAGGTCGTCGTCAAAGGAAAAAGTGAAGAAAGGGATCCGTATGTCTCAGAGATATCGACGAAAGTCTTTTCCTCGACTTCCACGCCTAAAAGGTTCTCTAGGAGAATCTCGGTCAGCGCGGCATGTTTGAGATCGGCATAGAAGCCTTGCTCATATTCATCGTTTTCCTTTTTGATCTCGGCGACGTAGGTGCTAAATGTTTGGGTGATTGAGGCAAGCTCACTTCCACTAGAAAGAAGCGACACCATCGCATCTTCAAAGGCAATCTCACATTTGAATTCTTTGGCTTTCGAGCAATTGAAGGCGCTTGCTTTTGCGTCTCCAAACACCTCAACGCGATAGGGTCTTAGTCCCTCTTTCGAAGAAGGGGTTTCCGAAGACAAAGAAAGATCGGCTTCCGCTTCGAAATCGACAGCGATAAGAGGTTTGTCTCCCCTTGTTTTGATGATGGCGCCTTGCCTATCGTCGCCAATAATTGGCTTCAAAGAATTCTCCAAAGCTGTGAAGGCTTTATCACCATCGGCTTCGCTCCAGACTTCGCTTGAGGAAGATTCTGGAGGAGGGTTATTCACGCAACCACTTAAAGAAAGAAGCGATATCAATAACAAAAGGCTTTGCCGCCTCATTTCATCGAGACCTCATACATGATGATACCGCCAGCGACGCCGACATTGAGGGAATCGATACCATCCATCTCGATGCGGACGTTTTGATCGGCAAAGGCAATCGCTTCTTTAGTCAAACCCTTTCCTTCATTGCCTAGAAGCAAGGCTATTTTGCTTGGGATTTCTAGCTTTTTAAGAGGAGAAGATGAAGCCAAATCAGTGCCCAAGATATGGTAGCCTTTGGCTTTTAGTTCTTTAAGGTCATCTAAAGATGATACGTTCCCGCTTTGTCTAATGTTGAGATAAAAGATAGCGCCTTGGGAGGCCATAAGGACCTTAGGCGAATAGACTTCAGCGCAGCCTTTGGAAAGAACGACGTCAAAGAAATGGAACGCCAAAGCGGACCTCAGCAAAGTCCCCAAATTACCTGGATCTCTAACGTTCTCCAAATAGAGAACGTGGTCGTTCTTGATTGGCAAATGGAGGCTCTTTTTGCAAAGGGCCACAATCCCTTCTGGCGTTTTGCTGAAGGTGATTTTCTTAAGAACCGGTTCAGTGATGAGATATTGAGGAACGTTGGTCTTGAAGGTTTTTTCGACCGTGAAGATTGATTCGACAACCCCTTTGGACAAGGCCATCTCCACCATATGGAAACCTTCAACGACGAAATAATCGCCTTTGGCGTCAAGGGCTTTGGCGACGTTTTTGATCTTTGGGTTCGTAAGCGATGTTATCTTTTCAAGCATAGATGTGATTGATGAGCTTCTTGCGGCTCTTCCAATAATCAGGCGCGATGCCTAAGACTATTTTATAGAACTTCTCGGTATGACCATATACAAAATGATGGGCAAGTTCATGGATGATGACGGAATCGATGATGTGCTTATCGTAATGGACGAGGTTCAAAGAATAGGTGATTGAGAGGGTTTTCCGGTGGTTGACCCCATAGACGGAACGGCAGTCCCTTACTTTAACTTCGTATGTCTCTTTGATACCCATGATGGATGAGTATTCTTTCGTCATCTCACTCACATAAGGGAGAAGTTCCTTCTTAAGAAGGCGGTTTCTTTTTGTTTTGTCAGACGTTCCAAATCCTTCGATGTGAGTTTTGACGCCGAAAACATAAACGTCATTCCCTTCTATCGGTTCAGGTTTCTTTTTGACTTTGGCCAGAATCTTTGGGATTGAGGCAATAATAAAAGAATTGAGCTTGTCCTTTGGAAGCCTCGTCGGAGCGTTGCAAACAAAGCCATTTTTCCGTAGAGACAAAGACGTCGTCCTCCGGTATGGAGAAAGCCTAATCTCCACCGTAAAAGACTCATCCCCAACCCGATATGTTTCGAAATAGCCTTTGAATTGTCTCTTTGCCATTGTGCCTAATTATAAAACTATTTATAATTCATTGCACTTTGGCTGATGCAAAGTCGAAGCAAATAGAATAGACTCATAAAGTATGGAAAAGATCCTTGTAAGCGCCTGCCTTTGCGGCCAGAAAACCAGATTCGACGGAAATGACAATCCGTTCCCTTTCATCGAAAAGCTCAAGAGACATTATGACATCGTCCCTTTCTGCCCTGAGATTGAAGGCGGCCTTCCTCTCATTAGAGAGCCTTGTGAAATCGTCAATAACGCCGTCCTCACTGAGTCTGGCAAAGACTGCACCAAAGAATACATAGAAGGCGCCAAAAAAGCCGTGGCCCTCTGCCACTTCTTCGGAATCAAGATCGCCATCCTCAAAGACAGAAGCCCATCCTGTGGCTCTCGCACCATCCACGACGGCTCCTTCAAAGGCAACGTCATCGATGGACTCGGACTTACCGCTAGAGCTTTGATCGCCGACGGCATTAAGGTCTACGCGGAAACGGACGCCCTTGACTTCCTTGTCCCTGAAGAGAAGAAAAAGAAAGGTCTTCAAAAGAGCAAACACGTTGGCAAACGCTCATTCGATAAGAAGCCTCATGATGAAGGCGAAAAGAAACCTTATAGAAGCCCAAAAGCCCCATTCAAAGGCGGTTACAAAAAGAAAGAAGAGAAAAAAGAAGGAAAACCAGCAAGGAAATCCTTCGGTGGAAAGAAAGCCTTCTCTAAGAAGCCATTCGGCAAACCAAGGAGAAGCTCAGGCAAACCATTTAATCAAAAAAGCCCTCGTTAAGAGGGTTTTTGTTTGCCTTTTATAGGTGTTTAGCCTCTGCAGCGATAGTAGGCATTGATATCAGACGTCACTAGAAAACTAACGGTGATGAAAGTGGTGCACGCCTCATCCGAGTAAAAACCATCAAGATAATACGCGTTGCCGTTTGGATCGTATCTTTCCCTACATCTGGCTTTCAAATCTTGACGCTCCTCATCGTTTGAATAGAGAGGCTTGCCTGCATCGACCATAACGTCGAAATCGTGTCTGGGGTTCCCATACCTGCTCTCGCTAGATATCCAGTTGCTCTGGTATATAGACACTTTGTACTGCCTGTTGTTGTTAAGGGAGGAAAGATAGCCTAAAGGGAGGGATCTCATCTTTGATGAGGATGCCTGCTCAGATGTTTCCTTCTCGGAATACTTGGGGATCGAGTATCCGCCATAGCTCCGCGACGAGGATAGTGAAGCCTCCGGTTCCGTGAGCGATCCCGAAAGCGACCCGGCTTCCTGGGATGCCTCGCTCACCCGCCCTCCGAACGAGCAAGATGCGAGCGCGATTGCCACAAAGGCTATGTTTGCTAGGAATCTTGCCTTTCTCATGGCGTTATCTTCCGTTCGATGCGAGTTGGAAGTAAAGCTCTAATAACAAAGCGTTATGGTAATCGCGAATATCCAAACCAGTAATCTCGATAAACCTGTTAAGCCTATAGTTGAAAGTGTTCCTGTGGATATTCTCCATCTCCGCGGTTTTAAGTCCGCTTAAACCAGAACGGAGGAAAGAACCCGCCGTGCTCATAAGCTCTTTGTCGATGTTCCTGAATTCCTGGTTAAGGAGAGGGATTGAAGAGAAGTTACCAAAGGTAAGTTCCTTCATGATGACGTCTGTTAGATAGACGCATTGATTAGGGAAAAAACCAAAAGCCTCCTGAAGGAGTTTCTTTTCTAACGGCCAATTCTTATGGGCAACGATGACGGTGACGCTTATTTCATGGAAAGTAGAGAGTTTCTCATTAAGCTCGAAGGCGATGTCTTTCTCACTCTCAAAATAGCCGCTTCTGGTTCCGTCATAGGTGAAAGTCGCATCGGAAGCGAGCTCACGGAAAAAAGACTCAAAACGGAGGGTTTCGATATCCCTATTTGCCAAAAAGAGGTATAAGCGTTTCATCAGTAATGGGTCTCTTGTCTCACGTAGTTGACTTGGAGTTTCTTTTTATAAGCCTCAATCATGTCTTCGCCCGTATAGCCAAGGCGAGGGAGAAGATCTAAGTAAGCATGGAAGGCTTTCTCATACTTTTCTAACGAATAATCGTAAGAGAATTCCACCACTTTGCGGTAAACGTCGAGGATAGCTTCGGTGAGGTTCTCAAAAGGCTCCCCACCAAAGGTGTGCTCAAAGGAATCGATACCGATTGTCAAACCTAGAGAAAGGAAGAAATGGATGGCATCTGCGTATTCGTCCATGATGACTTCTTTGGCCGAAGGTCCTTTGAGGGACCAGAACTTGAAGGTTCTTGTCTCATTGGAGAACTCGCCAAGCTCAACAAGCAAAGCGAGGGTCCTTTTTTCTTTTGTCGAAGGATAGGTGACGCCTTCGTGTTTTTTCATGATCTCAGCATCGAGATCTTTTTGTAAAAGATATAATTCGTGAAGTTCCATTTTTATTTGACCTCCAATGGGGAAAGATGCCAGATGTCGCGGTTATATTCCTCGATGGTGCGGTCGCTAGAGAAGGCACCGCTCATGGCGATGTTGTCGATCGCGGCTTTGGCCCATCTTGCTTTGTCTTTATAGAATTCGTCGACTTTCTCGCAGGCTTTGTTATAGCTATCGAAGTCAGCGAGGATGAAATACTGGTCGCCATGGTTCATGATCTCATCAAAGATGAGCCTGAAGCGGTCACCAGCCCTAACGGCCCAAGGACCATTGAAGAGACTATCCATGACGGCACGGACTTCCTCGTTGTTGTCATAGATGTCCCATGGGTTATAGGAATGCTCATCGTTAATCTTCTGAACTTCTTCAGCGGTAAGACCGAAGATGACTTCATTCTCTCTTCCTGCCCTATCGGCGATTTCGATGTTGGCGCCGTCAAGGGTGCCAAGAGTGATTGCACCATTCATCATGAGTTTCATGTTCGAAGTGCCTGAAGCCTCTTTGCCAGCGGTCGAGATCTGCTCAGAGACGTCGGCAGCTGGGATGATCTTCTCAGCCAAGGTGACTCCATAATTCTCAACGAAGATGATCTTCATGAACTTATTCGCGTCTTTGTCGTTATTGACCACCGCCGCAACGGCAAGGATGAGTTCAATGATGCGCTTAGCGTATTCGTAGCTTGGAGCGGCTTTCGCACCGAAGACATAGACATGCTTTTCCATACGGAATTCACTCGGATTTTCCTTAATCTTGAGGTAATTGAGCATGATACGGAAAAGGTTGAGGAGCTGACGTTTGTAGGCGTGAAGCCTCTTGATCTGAACATCGAAGATGGCGTCTGAGTCAAGGGTGATGTTGTACTTATCCTGAACGTACTTAGCAAACTTCACCTTATTCTCGTGTTTGATGTCCATGATTCGTTTCTGAACATCTTTGTCGGTGTCGAACTTCTTGAAGTCCTCAAGTTTCTCAGGATGTCTGATCCATTCTTCACCAATTTTCTCGGTGATGAGGTTAGCGAGTTCTTCGTTGCTATTTAAGAGCCAGCGGCGATGGGTGACGCCATTGGTCTTATTGTTGAACTTCTCTGGGAAGAGCTCATAGAAATGTTTGAAGGTGTATTCTTTAAGAATACCGGTGTGAATCTTAGCGACGCCATTGACGCTGAAACCAGCATAGATGGCCATGTTTGTCATATGGATCTGGCCATCTCTGATGATGCTCATTTGGTATTGTTCATCTGGGGAGACACCTTTTTCTGACATGTAGGCGTTGAACCTACGGTTGATTTCCTCGATGATCATGTACACTCTTGGGACAAGGGTCTGAACATAATGGACAGGCCACTTCTCAAGGGCCTCAGGCATGACGGTGTGGTTGGTATAGGCGATCGATTTCTGAACGGTTTCCCAAGCCTCATCCCAACCATAGCCATATTCATCCATCATGAGTCTCATCATCTCAGGGATAGCGAGGATTGGATGAGTGTCATTGAGCTGGAACACATAGTGTTCGGCAAGATGGTCGAGGGTTTTGTATCTTCTATATTCGCCTCTCATGACGGACTGAAGTCCAGCCGAGACGAGGAAATATTGCTGACGGAGCCTAAGCATTCTGCCTTTTTCGGTTGAATCATCTGGATATAGACCGAAAGAGAGCTCCTTAAGGGTTGAAAGATAATCGTTGAAGCTCATCTCGGTTGGGAGATTCTCTTCGCTTGGCTCAGCTGACCACAAACGAAGGGTATTGGCCACTCCATTCCTATAGCCAACGACGGAGACATCATATGGGACGGCTCTGACACATGTGGCATTGACGGTACGCAGAGCGTATTCCCCATTTTCTTTCATATATGTCTCAGCGCTTCCACCGAACTTGACTTCAACAGCATGTTTTGGATGACGGGTTTCGAACACGAAGCCGTTTGAAAGCCATTGATCTGGAAGTTCGGTTTGAGCACCGTTCACAAACTTCTGGCGGAAGAAACCATATTCGTAACGGATGGTGTTTCCATGTAATGGAAGCCCTAAAGATGCGGCACTGTCTAAGAAACAGGCGGCAAGACGGCCTAAGCCACCATTGCCTAAACCGGCATCCGGTTCAAGGTCCTCAAGGTCATCGATGTTGATGCCTAAATCCTTTAAGCCCTCTTTGGCGACCTTATAGATACCAAGGTTCTGCATATTGTTAAGAAGGAGCCTTCCGATGAGGAATTCCATCGAAAAATAGATACATTGCCTTTTGCCAGAATGAATGAGGTCTTCGCGGCAGTTTCTCCAGTTGTAGCCGCCATAGTCGCGGACCATCTCACCAAGGACTTCAAATTGTTCGGTGATGTGGCTATCAGCGACGCTTCTGCCGAAACGCTCAGCGACCCTGCGTTCATATTCTTTTTTGAATTCTTCCTTAGTCTTGAACATGTTTCTTGCTTCCTTTCTTTTTGGTTTTTTGGACCACTCTCTTGAGAATAAGGGCGGCGTAGCTACCAAGCTTTATCGTCACATGGTATGGGCGGTTTTCTGGCCCACCAGGATAGGTGTTCATATTCAAACCGTTATATTGGTTGTTGCCTCCATAGACGTCTTTGTCGCTATTGAATAGCTCAGTCCATTCCCCTTCATGAATGACGCCGACATCGTAATATTCGTAATAGTTCGGAGTCATGTTGAAGACAAAGAGAAGGTCGCTATCGCCAACATGTCTTTCGAAAGCGAAGACGCTTTGATCCTCGTTATCGACCATCGTCCAGGAGTAATTGCATGGGTTATATTCCATCTCGTGCATGGCAGGCTCTGCCTGATATATAAGGTTAAGATCCCTCATGAGCCTTCTTATGGAATCGTGCTTTGGGAAAGTCAAAAGGACCCATGGGAGCGAAGCGTTCTCATTCCACTCATCGAAGGAGGCAAGCTCATTGCCCATGAAATTGAGCTTCTTGCCTGGGTGGGCGAATTGATATGTGAGGAGGTTCCTCAAAAGAGCAAATTTGGTTTCATAGTCCCCATGCATCTTGTTGATGAGGGTGCCTTTGCCATGGACGACTTCGTCGTGGCTGAGAGGGAGAAGGAAATTCTCACTCCAGAAATAGGCCATCGAGAAGGTGATTTTGTTATGCTCCCACTTCTTATAGATTGGGTCTTTCGAGTAATACTTGAGAGTGTCATTCATCCAGCCAAGGTCCCACTTGTAGTCAAAACCTAAACCACCGAATTCGACAGGTGTCGTAACGCCTTGGAAATCGGTTGAATCCTCGGCGATCATCATGACGTCTGGGTGTTTGTAATGGATTTTGCCGTTTAGTCTCTTCAAGAACTCGGTTGCCCCATGGTTTTCGCCATTGTTCTTGTTGCCATCCCAATAGACGATATTGGAAACGGCATCGCATCTGATTCCGTCGAAATGGAAATAGTCGATGAAATAATTCATCGCCGACATCAAGAATGAGCGGACTGGGTCTTTTCCTAAATCGAATAAGCATGACCCCCACTGGCTGAAAGTGTGCTTAGGGTCACCATATTCATAAAGGCAAGTGCCATCGAATTCTCTTAAAGCGAAGGAATCGTTCGCGAAATGCACAGGGGCGAAATCGAGGATGACACCAAAACCCGCTTGATGGAGCCTATCGACGAAGGACATGAGTTGGAATGGATTCCCATAACGAGAATCGACGCTATAGAAGCCTGTGGCCTGATAACCCCAGGAACCATCGAATGGATATTGGGTTATCGGCATTATCTCGACATGGGTGTAGCCAGTTTCTTTCAAATAAGGGATAAGGTAATCGGCGACTTCTTCATATGAAGGGAAACGATCTCCGATTTTGCCTTTCCAGCTTCCGATATGAATCTCATATATCGACATTGGCTTGTTGAAGTTGCGGTCTCTATTTTCAAGCCAATTCTTATCATGCCAAGCGAAGTTCTCGATATCGAATAAACGAGACGCCGTAAGAGGGCGGAGCTCGCTATAGAAAGCGAAAGGATCGGCTTTGTCGACGTATTCGCCTTTCGCGTTTTTGAAATGGTATTTGTAGCCTTGGTAATTAAATAGGTTGGGGATGAAGATCTCCCAAGTGCCAGAATCGTCAATGCGATTCATCTTGTCTTTGGTCACATCCCAGCCGTTCCAGTCCCCTATTACAGAAACATCCTCGGCCAAAGGGGCGTAAAGCCTAAAGACAACGCCAGAGGTTTTCCCTCTTTTCTCGAAGTGGGCGCCGAAGAAACGATAGGCCTCAATGCTTTGGCCCATTAAGAAATCGTAAAGGATTCCGAATGCCATGCTCGTTTCTCCCTTCTTAAGCCACAATTATAAGTTACCTCTTTCTTTTAGAAAAGAAAAAGTCGTTGTTTGTTTCCTTTGCCCTTAACCCTTTCTTAGAGTAAAATCTTTCTCGGTTAAAAGAGGTAAATCACTATGTCAAAATGCATGGCAGTCAATGCCGGAAGCTCTTCCATCAAGTACAAACTCTACGAGATGCCAGAGGAAAAAGTTATTTGTTCAGGTTTGGTCGAGAGAATCGGCCACGATGACGGACACTTCGTCATCAAATTCAACGGTGAGAAGAAAGAGGAAACCCTCCCACTTCCAGACCACTCCGTCGGTGTTGAGCGTATTCTCAAAGCCCTTCTCGAATTCAAGATCATCGCTTCATATGACGAGATCAAAGCCGTCGGCCACCGCGTCGTCCAGGGTGGTAAATATTTCAGCAAATCCGCCTATTTTAATAAGGATACTGAGGATAAAATCACCAAGCTCATCCCGCTTGACCCTCTCCACGCTCCAGCCCACTTAATGGGTTTCCACGCTTTCAAAGACGCTCTTCCTGAAGCAACCGCCATCGCCGTCTTCGATACCGCCTTCCATCAGAGCATGGAACCAGAGGATTATTTGTTCCCGATCCCATACGAATTCACCGAGAAATACGATTGCCGTAGATACGGTGCGCATGGCACTTCCCATAACTACATCGCCATCGAAGGTGAGAAATACGTCAAAGACACCAAGGACAAGAGAATCATCTCCTGCCACCTTGGCTCTGGCGCTTCCCTTTGTGCCATCAAAAACGGCAAGTGCGTCGCCACTTCTATGGGTCTCACTCCTCTTGGCGGAATCATGATGGGCACCCGTTCCGGTGACATCGACCCATCCGTCTATTACTACCTTTGCGACGAAGCCAAACTTCCATACGACGAAGTTTACGATATCCTCAACAAAAAGAGCGGATTCTTAGGCGTCAGCGGTGTTTCTAATGACACCCGTGATGTCGAAGAAGCTGCCGCTAAAGGCAATGAAAGAGCCCAGCTTTCAATCGATCTTTGGGCGAGAAGAGTTGCTGATTTCATCGGTTCATACTACGTCCGCCTTGGTGGCGCTGACCTCATCGCCTTCACTGCTGGCGTTGGTGAGAACTCCGCCAAATTCCGCGAGGAAGTTCTTAAGAGAATCGAAGAATCTCTTGCGCTTAAGATCGATTACGAGAAGAATAATGAGCTTCATGGAAAAGAAGGACTCATCTCCAAAGAGGGTTCCGTCATCAAAGTCGCGATCATCCCAACCGACGAGGAAGTCATGATCGCCCGTGATTGCATGAAAGCCTTAGAAGGTACACTTTAATGAAACTTGACCCAGAGATCAAAGCCTACGCGAAAGAACACCAAAGAGAGTTCACCCTCTTTAAGCAAGCCATCAAAAGGTATGACAGGATTGCGATATTCCGCCATATCAGGCCTGATTTCGACGCGATGGGCACCCAAATGGGTCTATACACTTTCATCAAAGACAACTTCCCAGAGAAAGAAGTCCATTTCCTTGGCGACAACCATGTCTCCTACACCCCTCGTATCTTCCCAGAGACCGAGAGATTAAACGAGAGTTGGTTCAAAGAACCATTCCTCGCCATCGTCACCGATGTCGGAGATCATGAAAGGATTGCCGATCCAAGATATAGGTACGCTTCATATATCTGCAAAGTCGACCACCACCCTTTCATCAAAGAGATAGCGAAACACCCTATCCTCGATACCAAAAAACCTGCCGCTGCTGAGCTTATGTGCGACATCCTCCTTTCTTGGGAAGGAACGAAGATGTCGAAAGAAGCAGCCAGGTATTTCTACATCGGAATCGTCGGTGATTCTGGAAGATTCCAGTTCAGGAACACCACCGGTCACACCTTCGCGGTCGCCAAAGCCTTGATCGACACCGGCATCGACATCAATTCCATCTACTTAGAGATGTATGAGAGAAAGCTCGAAGACCTTAAGTCTGAGGCTTATATCCTCTCAAATTTCCATGTCTCCCCTCACGGAGTCGCCTATTACATCCTTAGCGATGACACGCTTCATGAACTCGGAATCACTCGCGAGCAAGGCAAAGACAACGTCAACATGTTCTCTAACATCGAGGGCATCAATGCCTGGTGTTCCGTGACCGAAGACAAATCGAGCGTCAAAGACTATTGCTGGAGGGTCTCAATCCGTTCCAAAAAGAAAGACATTTCCGGCGTCGCGAATAAATGGAGAGGCGGAGGACACGCGCTTGCTAGCGGCGCTAAAGTCAAGTCCCTTGAAGAGCTTCCGCTCCTCATCGCTGCCCTAGACGCATTATTCGAATAAACAAAGGGCTGTCTTTATGACAGTCCTTTTCTTTTTTCCTAAAAATGTTTCTTTTTCTTCATGAAGAACTAAAATACTCTCATGAGCACTTTTTCAGGATTAGCTGATTTACACGATTTTCCCCTTATTCTTCTCTACATCGTTACAGCTGCGATCGTAGTATTCGTTTCGCTTAAGTTAAGCGATTTCCTTAACATCATCGACAAAAAGAGCAACATCTCCGGGGCTTTCCTCGGGGGCGTCCTTCTTGCCGCGGTCACCTCGCTTCCGGAGCTATTCTCATCTCTAACCGCGACTGTCTTCGTCAAGAACAACGACTACGTCCTAGGAAACGTCTTAGGAAGCAACCTCTTCAATATGATGATCTTCGCGATCGTCTTCTTTGTCTTCTTTAAGAAGATGGCTGAAAAGAAGGTCTCTAAATACTTCCTCATCAGCATGGCCTTCTGCGGAGCCCTCTATGTTTTGACCACCATCGCTGGACTTGTCTTTGTCCCACTTCACTGGCTATTCGGCTACTTCAACCCAATGAGTATTGTCATTGTCGCCGTTTATGTCATCTCTATCATCAAGACCCCGAAAATCGAAGAGGCCGAGGAAGAAGAAGAGAAAGAGGGCAATATGTCCCTTAAAACCGCGACCATCCTCTTTACCATCTTCGCCGTCGTCCTTGTTGGCGCGTCGATTTTCCTCACCTACCTTACCGATGGCATCAGCGAGAAGTATCATCTTGGCGCTTCCTTTGGAGGAGCCCTCTTCTTAGGCGTCGCCACTTCCCTTCCAGAACTCACTTCCACCATCAACCTCGCCAGAAAGAAGAACTTCCAGGCTGCTTATAGCGACCTCATCGGAAGCTGCATCTTCAACTTCCTCATCCTCACTTTCTCCGATGTTTTGTCCTTCGGTTGCAGAACAAACGTCTATCATTTCGATCAGAGCGCATTCATGATGGTCGTCTTTGGTGCCGTTGAATTCGTCGCTTTGCTTATCGCCCTCATCCTCCTCATCAAAGGTGTCGATTCCTCGAAGCTTTGCAACAGAATCATGTTCTACGTTTTAGGGGCCGTTCTTGTTGGCTCATATATCGCCTTCATCGTTCTTAGCAACGTCAATCTAGGCATACCATTCGCTCCTTTCATTAAATAGAATCATTAGCAAATCCTAGGCATTTCTTTTGATATGGATAAAAAATCCAAGAAACACCTGATTAACAAATACCTCTATTACAGCAAGCGCTACGGCGCGACTTTGACCGTCTACTCAAGAACCGAGAAGAAAGCGACAGAGATTGTCGACATCGCTAACTTATATAACGATGCTGAGTGGACAAAATACGATGATAAGAGCAAATTCAAGACCACTGTCATGATTGATGATGATCCTGAAGAACTTGAGAACGAAGAATATCAAATCGTTCTAAATGAGATGGAGAAGCGGAAAAAACTTTTCGTCGATGTCAGGGCCTAAAAATCACCCACAAATCCCTTATAGACATAATTTATCATTATTTTTGGCTAAGCGTTTGTTAAGCATGCCCTTTTACTTCGTGCATATATGCGCGTAAAATGTAGCCTGCGGTAAAACCGCTAGTAGGAATAGAAGATATGTCAGAAAAATTAATTGAAGAAAAAGGACCTATCACCGAAAGCTATCTCAAGAAGTTAGATGCTTTCTGGCGTACGGCCAACTACCTTTCCGCTGCCCAGCTTTATTTGCTAGACAACCCATTACTCAAACGCCCATTAACTGAGGCTGACGTTAAAAAGAAGATCGTCGGTCACTGGGGAACCGTCCCAGGACAGAACTTCATCTTCGCCCACATGAATAGAGCCATCAAGAAATATGACCTTGACCTCATCCTTCTCAGTGGCCCAGGACACGGTGGCAACTTCTTCATCGCCAACGACTACATCGATGGCAGCTATAGCGAGATCTATCCAAACATCTCCCAAGATGAAGCAGGCTTAAAGAAATTATTCAAACAGTTCTCCTTCCCAGGAGGCGTGCCAAGCCATTGCGCCCCTGAGACCCCAGGGTCCATCAATGAAGGCGGCGAACTTGGCTATTCCATCGCCCATGGCTTTGGTGCCATCTTTGATAACCCAGATTTGATTGCCGCTGTCGTCGTTGGCGATGGCGAAGCTGAGACTGGCCCTCTCGCCACTTCTTGGCAGAGCAACAAATTCCTCAACCCAATCACCGATGGTGCGGTTCTCCCAATCCTCCATCTCAATGGATACAAGATCTCCAACCCAACCGTCCTTAGCCGCATCCCACACGAAGAACTCGTCATGTATCTCCGCGGCATGGGCTGGGAACCAATCTTCGTTGAAGGCGATGAGCCAATGAAGATGCATAAAGCGATGGCCGAAGCCGTTGATACCTGCATCGAGAAGATCAAGGCTATCCAGAAACACGCAAGAGAAAACAACGATCCAACCCGTCCAACTTGGCCAATGATCGTCCTCCGCACTCCAAAAGGATGGACCGGTCCTAAGTTCGTCGATGGCAAAATGGTCGAAGGATCATTCCGCGCCCACCAAGTCCCTCTCCCAATGGACAAAGACGGACAGCTTGCCGAACTCGAAGCTTGGCTTCGTTCCTATAAACCAGAAGAATTGTTCGATGAAGAAGGACATATTCTCCCAAAAATCCGCGAATTAGCGCCAAAAGGCAACGCCAGAATCGGTGCCAACGTCCACGCCAATGGCGGTCTCCTTCTCCGCGACCTCCGTATGCCAGACTTCCGTAAGTACGGCATCAAAGTCAAGGAACACGGGGCCAAAGAAGGCCAAGACATGATTGAGCTTGGCGCTTTCATCCGTGACGTCATCACCCTTAACAAAGATTCCAGAAACTTCCGTGTCTTCGGACCGGACGAGACCCTTTCCAACCGTCTCAACCACATCTTCGAAGTCACCGACCGTCAATGGGATGCCGAAACCCTCCCAACCGATGAGTTCCTCAATGCCGATGGCCGCGTCATCGACTCCATGCTTTCTGAGCACCTTTGCGAAGGCTGGCTTGAAGGCTACCTCCTCACCGGACGTCATGGTTTCTTCGCTTCCTATGAGGCTTTCGCCCGTATCATTGATTCCATGGTCGCTCAACACGCCAAATGGTTAAAGGTCTGCAACCAGCTCCCATGGAGAGAAGAAATCGCTTCCCTCAACCTTATCCTTGCTTCCACCGTCTGGCAGCAAGACCATAACGGATTCACCCACCAAGACCCAGGCTTCATGGATCATATCGCCAACAAGAAAGCCGACGTCGTCCGTTTATATCTCCCACCGGATGCCAACTGCTTGCTTAGCACAATGGACCACTGCTTACGTACCAAAAACTACGTCAACGTCATCATCGCTTCCAAGCATCCACGTCCACAATGGCTTTCTATGGAAGAGGCCGTCAAACACTGCACCGAAGGTGTCTCCATCTGGGACTGGGCTTCTAATGACCAGGGTCAGGAACCAGACATTGTTCTTGCTTGCGCTGGCGAGACCCCAACCCTTGAGGCCCTTGCCGCCGCTGACATCATGCACAAGGAACTTCCAGACGTTAAGATCCGTTTCATCAACGTCGTCGACTTGTTCAGACTTCAGCCAAAATCACTTCACAAGCACGGTCTTAGCGATGAGCAATTCGATATGCTCTTCACCAAAGACAAGCCAATCATCTTCAACTTCCACGGCTATCCAACCCTCATCCATGAGCTTACCTATCGCCGTCACAACCATAACCTCCACGTTCATGGTTACCATGAGGAAGGCACCATCACCACTCCATTCGACGTCCGCGTCCAGAATGAAGTCGACCGCTTCCACCTCGTCCAGTCGATGCTTCTTAAGCTCCCAGGACTTGGCAACCGCGGCGCTTACCTCTACCAGAAGATGAGCGACAAGCTCGTTGAGCATAAGCAATACATCCACGACAAAGGTATCGATCTCCCAGAGGTCGCTAACTGGAAGTGGAGCAGAAAATAAGCTTTCCACAAAGCAAAAAGGCCTGTCATTAGACAGGTCTTTTGTTTTTATCTTTTAGGCGAGTTTGATTAACCCATTCTCGAAGAATGGCATGCTATCGGCGAAGAGACACTCATCATCCGAATAGAAGGAGACATCATACACTTCGTTCATGTCCACTTTGAAACGGCATGGGACGAATCTTCCTTCCTTAAGGAGGAAATGCCCTTCTTTCGTTTTCTTGATGAAGCAATTCTTCCTTGAGTCATAGAGATAGAAGGTATTTGCATCGTCGAAGTATGGGTATTTCTCAATGAGGGAGAGAGCTTTCACATAATAGAAGGCTTTGTCACGGTTTTTGCCACCGTTTCTCGCTTCATTGAGGTTATCAAGAAGTTCTGAATGCTTGACGTTTCTTGCGATTTCGTTGCGAGCTACTTCGTAGATATATGACATATATGGGGTGATAGGATCATGGTCAAGGTGAAGGAGCGCCCCAAGGATTTCCCTAGGGAAGCCATACATCGAGAGTTTCTCAACCCGGTATTTGCCATTATGGCCTTCAATTGCGTCATGGAGCAAAGCGGCGACGATCTCATATTCTTGGGAACAGCCCAAAGCAACCCTGATGATGTGATACATGTAGCACATTCCAGAGCTATCGCATTCATCCTTATGGGCAGCAAGGGCAATCTCAAAGGCGTTACGGACAAGAGGCGTATCGAGGAGTTTTCTTTCAACGAAGGCATAGTGCCTCACTTCATCTTCCCCTTCGTTCTTGATGATGGCGAAGGCCTCTTTCTTAAGAGCCTTGATGATCAGGTCAATGTTTCCATTCGATAAGCCCGCATCAATGATCGAACTATCGCTTTTTGAGGAAAGATAATAGGCACCCAAAAGATTGAGGTTCTCTAAGTAAGAGCGATCCTCAAAATCCGTATAAGGTTTCTTCGGATCAAAATCTTCAGGGAACTTAGAGCCCCTCAAGATGACACCAGAATTACCTAATGCATAAATAAAATCGAGGCGGTCTTCGTTCTTTTTGCCTTGTTTCCCTTTAGAAATCAAAGGGGCGCTAGAAAGCGAAAGGACCGCTTCAAGGGTGATATGGTTATGGATCTCGCCGTTCTCTAAAAAAACCATTTCGAATATATGTTCTTTGTTTAATTAATTATCGTACGTTTTATCTTACTTTTACAAGCGAAGCGCTCAAAAAAAGCCTAAGTTTCCTTAGGCCTTTGTTTCTTATTCTGCTTCAAGAGGAACGAAGTCGAACTTGAAGACATCGAAGAGTCCCTTGTCGACAAGACGTAGATGAGGGATGACGGCAAGAGAGAGGAAAGTAAGCGAGAAGAAAGCTTCTTTGTTCTTATCAACGCCCATCGCATAGGCTTTGTCGATAAGATGCTGGCTTTCTTTCTGGAGGACCTCGCTTGGTTTGCTAGACATAAGTCCCGCGATATCAAGCTGAACGGATTCGATGGTGTCGTTCTTTTTGTCGACGATGACCATGCCACCGCCGATTCTTCTGAGCTCATTGGTGGCTTTTAAGAGGGATTCACTGTCATCGCCAAGAAGGATGATGTTATGGGAGTCGTGAGCGACCGAGATACCCATCGCTCCACCTTTGAAGCCATAGCCTTTGATGAGGGCTTTGCCGATGTTTCCGGTCATCTTATGTCTTTCGACGACGATCATCTTGAGGAGATCAGTTCCTTCAACGATGACATCACCATCTTTGGATTCGACTTCCATAATGGCCTCACCAGTCATGACGCCGCTAGATTCAGTGGTCATGACGCGGGCTTTCTTGGATTTGATTTCGATCTTGAAGTCGTCAGCGGTGAAATCCTTAACGTGGACGGTGTTCTTGACGAAGTCTGGGAGGTATCTCTTGCTGGTATCGAAGAGAGGTTTGCCATCTTTTGCGACAAGTTTGCCATCTTTGAAAACCATCTTGGCGTTGAAGTCCTTGAGGTTGTCCACGACAACGAGGTCAGCGAAATAGAAAGGTGCGATGGCGCCTCTATAGCGAAGGCGGTAGCATTCAGCGTTGTTGATGGTGCCGATGGCGACGGCGGTGATTGGGTCAAGGCCAGCGGCGACCACTCTTCTTAAAGCGTCGTCAAGATGTCCGTTCTTCTTGATTTCGGCAGCATGTTTATCATCGGTGCAAAGAAGGACGCGACGGTAATTCCATGGGGTGATGGCTTTGACGAGTTCCATGCTTCTTGTGTAAGAACCGACGCGGAGATGGGTGTAAACGCCTTTGGAGATCTTCTCTTCCATCTCTTCGACGGTGACGGATTCGTGGTCGGTCATGATGCCACCGCAAAGATAGGCATTGAGTTGGTCGCCTTGGAGAAGAGGGGCGTGGCCATCGATGACTTTATCCGCAGCGTGCGTTGCTTCGAGTTTCTTTAATGTATCTGGATCACAGCCAATAACAGCAGGATAGGCCATGAATTCCCCTAAACCATTGATTTCTTTATCGGTGATGTTTTTGGCGATGTCGTCTCCATTAAGGATGGCGCCACTAGTTTCGAATGGGGTGGCTGGGACGCAGCTAGAGAGTTGGGTCTTGATGTCGAGAGGGACATTCTTGGCGGCTTCGATGACGTAATGGATGCCATCCATGCCAAGGACGTTAGCGAGCTCATGA
>JAILRR010000022.1 GCA_024698065.1 Bacilli bacterium | reverse complement strand
GAGGAAAACAAAGAAAAGGGAGAGGAGGTAAAAGAGAATGCCTGAGAAAATGACAGCAAAAAAAGAAAAGAGCAAGCTCTTCCACGTTGAAAAACGTTTTGATATGCCTCTTTGGCAATCCCTTTTGATCAGATTCGGCTTTGTCATCGTCGCTCTTATCATCGGCCTTCTTATCTTGACCATCTCTTATGGAGTCAACCCGTTCGCCGCAGTTGGTCAGATGTTTATTGGTTCTTTCGGCACGCCAAAAAGGTTTTGGGACTTCCTTCGTGATGGCGCCCTTCTCCTTGGTGTAGGTCTCGCCCTCATCCCGTCCTTCAAAATGAAATTCTGGAACCTTGGAGGTAACGGTCAAATCATCGTTGGCGCATTGGTGTCTGCAATCCTGATGATTGATCTTGGCGGTAAACTTCCTGATGCGGTGGTCCTCCTCATCATGATTCCATCATCGATTCTTGCTGGTGCCTGCTGGGCTGCTATCCCAGCCATCTTCAAAGCTCTTTTCAATACCAATGAATCGCTTTTCACCCTCATGATGAACTATGTTTCCGTTGGTCTTGTTAATGCCTTCATCATGTTCAAGTATCCAATTGGATCACACATCATTCCAAGACTTAATAATGCAAATTTCCCAACGCTTTTTAATGACAACTTGCTTATTATCTTGATTGTCCTCGTCTTGCTCGTCTTTATGGTTTATTATCTCAAGTTTAGCAAGCATGGTTACGAACTCAGCGTTGTTGGTGAGTCCATGAATACCGCCCGTTACGTTGGCATCAACGTCAAGAAAGTCATTATAAGAACCATCGTTGTTTCTGGCGCCATATGCGGTTTTATTGGATGCTTACTTGCCAGCGGCGTTGACTTCACCGTAATGCCTACAACCGGTAACAATATGGGTTTCACAGCTATCATTGCAGTATGGCTTGCGAAGTTTAATCCGATTATTACGGCCGCTACGTCGTTCTTCGTCGTCTTTATCACTAGAGGCATGACCAAGGTTCAAAGCGACAACAACATCATGAATGACGCCACTCCAAACCTCGTCATCGGTCTTATCTATTTCTTCATCATCGGATGCGAATTCTTCATCGAATATAAGCTTCTTATAAATAAAGGCGGAAAGGAAATGAAAATCACTGAGTTCATCAAGAGCCTTTTCACCTCCAAAGTTGATAAGGTCAAACTACCGCCAGCCACAGAAGGCGTAGAAGAAGAGGAGGTTAAGTAAAATGGGTGACTTTTCTTGGGTATTAGTCGGCTTAATCGACGCCATTTCTCTTGCCGTCATCTTCTTGTTTGGCTGTATTGGCGAGACCATCAACGAAAAAGCTGGAAACCTCAATCTTGGCATTCCTGGCGTCATGTGCATCGGCGCTGCTGGTGGCGCGGTTGGCGCTCTTGTTTACATGAAGACCATCTACAAAGCTCTTCCAATCGACATCGACGCGATTAGTTTCTCGTTTGGAAGCCTCATCTCATATGTTCTCTTGATGCTCTTAGTCATCATCTTCGTCACTATCTTCGCAGGTCTTTCTGGACTTCTTTTCTCCTTCCTTACGACCTCCCTCAAAGCTAACCAAAACGTCACAGGCTTGGCTCTCACAACCTTTGGTGCTGGCTTTGCGGACTTCGTCATGGGCCTTATCAGAACGACCGAGAACAAGCCTCTCTTCACAATCGCAAGTAAGATCATCCGTTTCCATCTCCCGTTCAATGAAGTTGCTTTAGGGCAGACTGGAATGCTGTTATTAGGAAATGGCTTATTCGTCTATCTTTGCTTCGCGTTAGCGATTGTTTCCTTCTTAGTCCTCAACAAGACTAGAATCGGTTTATCCGTTAGGGCTATCGGCGAGAATCCTGCTACTGCTGACGCAGCTGGCATTAACACCGACAAATATAAATATTTTGCAACGATGATTGGGTGTGCCATTGCCGGGTTTGGTGGCTTCTTCTACACGATGTCCCACGTTGGCGGAACCTGGGAGAACAGTGCTACACTCCAAGGCTTAGGCTGGATGGTACTTGCTCTTGTCATCTTTACAGTTTGGAACCCTTTGCTTGCTATTGTAGGTTCGGTGATTTTCGGGTTCCTTATGTCTTTGCCGTATGTTATTCCTGGCATCGGTTTTGTCGAGATGGAACTCATTAAGATTCTTCCATACGCTGTCACCATAATTGTTCTTATCTTCACTTCGATACTAGGAAAGAAAAACGTCCTCCCGCCAGGCTCTCTTGGCGTCAACTACTTCCGCGAGGAACGTTAATCAAAAAATTCAAAAAAGGACTGCAAATCGCAGCCCTTTTCTTTTTACTCAAACTTTTCTTTGAGGTATTCGATATACGGTTCAGCGCTTAATGGTTTGCCGACGACCTTCATGATCCAGTCGTTTGGTTTGAGATAGTCGTAGCAGTAGTCCTTCTCTCTCATCCACTTAACGATCTTGTCGATGCGGTTCTCTTTGATCGCGCCTTCGAA
>JAILRR010000102.1 GCA_024698065.1 Bacilli bacterium | reverse complement strand
CATCATTGTCGTCGCTGTCGAAATCTTCAAAAGCTCTTTGGAGAAAGTCTTATCTACAGGCATCGCCGACTATGACGTCTTAAGCGTCGTTATCCTCGCTCTCGCAATCGTTCTTAAATTCGTTCAGTCATATGTGAACCGCTCAATTGGGAAGATCATCAACTCCCCTGCCCTTAAGGCCACCGCTCTCGACTCACTTCTCGATTGCCTTGTCACCGGAGTCGTCCTTGTTTGTGCCCTCCTTACTTGGGCCTTCGGTTGGAGCTTCCTTGATGGTTACTTCGGTATGGCCGTCGCTGTCTTTGTCTTTGTCAGTGGAGTCCGTTCCCTATTAGAGTCCTTCTCCCCTCTTATTGGCGAAGCCAACGATGAAGATTTAGTTGGAAAAATCACCGCTATCGTTAACTCAAACGATAAGGTTCTTGGCATCCATGACATGATTTGCCACTCCTATGGACCAACCAAATCGTTCGTCTCCTTCCATATCGAAGTTAATGCAAGGATGACTCTCGAAGAATCCCACGATGTCGCGGACACGATTGAAGAGAAAATCAGAGCCGAGCTCAAAGTCGAAGCAAATATCCACGTCGACCCAGTTGACCTTGATGACCCTGAAATCGTTGAAGCAAGAGATACAATCAATTCAGTAATCAAATCTTTCGATCCTGAAGGCAATTGCCACGACGTCAGAATCGTCAGAGGCACTAAAGCGAAAACCCTCCGCTTCGACATCCTTGTCTTGACGCGCGACAAGAAGGAACAAGCCAGGATTACTAAAGCCATCCAGGACGAGTTCGAGAAGAAGGGTCGCAAATACGTTTATAAGATCAACATCGATCATCCTTTCTAAAGAAAGACAAAAAGAAAAGGGAGCCAATCACGGCTCCCTGTTTTTTGTTCTATCGATTATAGATAGTACTTGTTGAGAACGGCTAAGGTCTTCTCGTCGAGCTCATAGACGAGTGGCTTACCGGTTGGGATCTCAACGGAGATGATCTGAGCTGGGGTGAGGTGCTCAAGTTCCATGACAAGGGCTCTTAAGCTGTTGCCGTGGGCGGCGATAAGAACTTTGCGACCAGCTTTGATGGCTGGAGCGATTTCCTTGTCGAAATATGGCTTAACACGGTTGGCGGTGTCGATTAAGCACTCGGTGAGTGGGCAATCTTCGATTGTCATCTCGCCTTTGGCAATAAGATCCTGATAGGTCTTCTGGTTGCCTGGCCATCTCTCGTCTTCTTTCTCTAAAGAAAGAGGTGGAACGTCAGCGCTTCTACGCCAGATGTGGACTTGCTCATCGCCCCACTTCTGAGCGGATTCGGCTTTGTTGAGGCCTTGGAGAGCGCCATAGTGACGCTCATTTAAGCGCCAGGTGTAGTGCTTTTCGATGGACTCTTCGCCAAGTTCTTTGAGAACGCGGTCCATGGTGTGGTTGGCTCTCTTAAGAACGGAGCTGAAGGCCATATCGAAGCTATAGCCTTTCTCTTTGAGAAGCTTGCCGGCTTCGGTGGCTTCTTTTTCGCCGTTTGGGGATAATTCAACATCGGTCCATCCGGTGAACTTGTTTTCAAGGTTCCATTCGGATTGTCCGTGTCTGATTAAGACTAATTTGACCATTTTATAATCCTTCCTTTGGATAACGGATAGATTATATGGCGAAAAGGGGTTATTTCCAACCCTTTGCTCTAAGAGCAAGAAAAAGACTAAGCCTCAACTAGAGGCGCTTTCTCAGCTTTTATAACCCTAATCTCCGTGAGCATCGGGCAAAGGAATAAGAAGTAATAGACGGTTCCGGTGAGGTTAGGGAAGGTGAAATCACCAGCCTCAGCAAAGCATCTTGCAAGCAAGACGATCAAAGTGAGAAGGGTGACACCCGCAAACTTGGATCTGTGCTTGTATAGACGCACATCATAGAAGAAAGCGTACGCCCAGAGGGCCACGCTGAAGATAAGGCCAGGGATACCAAATTGAAGGAGGTTGACCGCAAAAGCGACATCCATCGCAACGTATCCATGGAAATAGGCGTAGAGAGAAGATTGCCAGTTCATATAGCCAAAGCCAAAGAAAGAAGTAATGCCACTTACGGACAAAGCCTCTTTTGCTTGATTGAAGCAATTGATTCTGGTGTCAAAGGAATTTCCATTAAGGCCAGGGAGGTCCTCAACAAGGTAATTCAAGAAAGTGTGAGGGAGACTCAAGAAGGTTCCTTCTTCGAATGGGACCAAAGCAATGATCAAGAAGGCCCCCGCTCCTGCAGTCATAAGAGCAAAGAACAACAAGCCTCTGATAGGATGCTTCTTGAGAATCAAACTCGTTCTCCAAATAGCAAAGACGGAGAAGAAAGCAAAGGCCATGATGATTGAGGTTTTGCTGAGGGTAAAGAGGATGTTGAAGAAGAAATAAAAGAACAAAACCCAATGCAAAACCCAATTATTTTTGACAATCAGGAAGGACTCGGCAATCATGGCGACAACCAAGATAAAAGCGTATGTGTTCCTATTTCCCGTGAAGCTTTGAGGGACGTCATATGGATGAGGGGTTGTGAATAGCCTCATATAAACATCTTGCTCAAAGATGTAGCTCCAGATCGTGCCCACCAAACCAACGAGGATGGCAAAGACGAAAATGACGTTATAGAAATTCCTGTCTTTGATGATTTGAGGGATGATGACAATGAAGTAATAGATCGACACGAAGACCATGATGGTCGTGGCGAAATAAATGAATAGCTTATGTGTTTCTATGGCATGCAAACACTCGCCTTCAACATTCATCCCCGGGAAGACGAAGAGGGTTATCGAAGCGAAGATCATCGCGACCGCTCCGACAATCATGAAAGGCCACTTCTGCTTCGCCCCAAAGAACTTGATGGCGAAGAACATGAAGAACGAATCGTAGAGAATTAAGATGACCGTGAATATCCAAAACCAGGCTTCGTAGCTAAACCATGGAAGCAAGGTGCCAAACTCGATCTTGTAATCCATAGCCTCAAAATAAAGGTATGTGAAAAGACCGAATATGAGCACTAAGAACCAGGCCACTATATGGCGAGGTTTCCTTTCACGGAGACCGAAATAGTCGAGGATTTTATTCCACATTAGGCGAGTAAGAATTTAGAAATGGTTGACCAGACGGCTTCTTTGCCGTTTTCGTTATGAATTTCGTGGCGCATATGGTCGAACATCTTGAGTTTGACCTTCTTGACGCCAAGCTTTTGATACATCCAATGGAGCTCACGAGGACCTTTGCCGAATCTGCCGACAGGATCATCTTCGCCAGCGATGATGAGGATGTTCTCATCTTGGCTGACTTTCTTGATTTCTTTGCGACTAGAGATGGTCTTGAGACCTCTAAGGAATTCTTTCCAGAATCCACCAGTGGTTTGGGCGCCGCAATATGGGTCGGCGATATATTTTTGAACGTTTTCTTCGTTGTAAGAGAGCCAATCTTTTGGGGTTTTGGCGTTCTTGACGGCTTTGCTATAAGCATCAGTTCCCATGCCGGAGAGCATTTTGTTTGGCTTATCGAAATTGCCTTTGTTCACGAGCATGGAAGCGAGCAAGAAACCAAATATGGCTTTTAATTTAGGCATCTTATCGGTGCCACAGATGATGGTTTTGCTGACGGTATTTGGGAAAAGCTCAAGATAGCGCTGCGTCATGAATGAGCCCATGGAATGACCCATTAAGCAGGTTGGGAGGTTATTGGCTTTCTTGATTTCCTCGATCTTGATGTTGGCGGCAGTGACGTTGTCGTCGAAGGCGCCTTCGTACCACTTCTCCTGGTCTTCAACTTTCTCGGCGTTAAGACCTTGGGCAACCGCATCCAAAACATAGACGTTGATGCCTTTTTCATTTAAATAATTAGCAAGTTCCTCATAACGGCCGGAGTGCTCGCCCATGCCAGTCATGAGAAGAAGATTCATCTTTGCCTGTCCGGTTTCGAAGGTAAGGCCCTTTTGGCTTTTGCCGTTAGGTAAAGTAACAGTGAAAACGTTTTCCATATTCAATCCCCTAGAGTTAAAGCAATTCTACACCAAATGAGCGCCTGTGTGTATGAAAAAAGGCACTGACATTAATCAGTGCCTTGATTACTGGGTTTTATTCGATGCCGTTAGGGTTCTTCTTTTGGAAGTTGTAAGCGTCTTTGCAAGCGTCTTTGACGGTAAGCGTAGCTTTCCAGCCTAGCTCCTTGAACGCTTTGTCGACATTGGCGAAGTTCTCGTCGATGTCGCCAGGGCGGCGAGGCATGATCTGGTACGGAATCTTGATGCCGTTAGCCTCTTCGAAGGCGTGGACAAGTTCAAGAACCGATGTGCCTTTGCCAGTTCCAAGGTTATAGACAACGAGGCCTGGGTTGCTCTCTAAGCGTTTGAGAGCGGCGACATGGCCTTTCGCCAAATCAACAACGTGAATGTAATCCCTTACGCCCGTTCCGTCAACAGTCTTGTAATC
>JAILRR010000086.1 GCA_024698065.1 Bacilli bacterium | reverse complement strand
GAAGACGGAAATACCATTATGTTCGCTGGCGATGTTGCTGATTAGCTCTTGGATGAGAACGGTTTTACCAACGCCGGCGCCACCGAATAAACCGATTTTGCCGCCTTTGGCGTATGGGCAAAGGAGGTCGATGACTTTGATGCCCGTTTCAAGGATGTCGTTAGAAACCTTTTGCTCGGAGAAAGACGGGGCAAGACGGTGAATAGGATCATGTTCTTCTTTGGAGAAGTCTCCGCCAAGGTCGTCGATTGGATCGCCAAGGACGTTGAACATACGGCCTAAGGTGCAAGGTCCGACTGGGACGCTGATAGGCGCTTCGGTATCAACGGCTTCCATGCCACGCTCGACGCCTTCGGTCGCACCCATAGCGACGCTTCTTACGGTGTCGTCACCGATGTGCTGCATGACCTCGCAGGTAAGGGTCTTACCGTCTTTGAGGGTGATTTTAAGAGCCGTCAAAAGGGCTGGAAGATGTTTGTCTGGGAAACGGACGTCGATAACCGGTCCAACAGCTTGAACAACTTTGCCAATAAGTTCTTTTTCTTTCTTCATGGCTTCTCCTCCTTTATTCGTGGGCATTAGCCCCACCCACCACTTCGGTGATTTCCTGAGTGATGGCGTTTTGTCTTGCTTTGTTATATTCGATATTCAGTTTTGCGAGTAATTCATCCGCGTTGTCGTTAGCGTTATCCATGGCCGTTCTTCTAGAGGCTTGTTCGCTTAGCTCGCTTTCGAGCAACCTGCCATATAGCACGCTCGTGAGGTAATCAGGCATGAGCGAATGAATAAGGGTCCTAGGTTCTTCATCGAAGATCGGAGGACAGAATGATTCGTTCTTCCATTTCTTTGGGGTGATCTGAACCGGAAGGAACTGGAAGGTCAGCGGAGTGAAGGTTATCGAATTCACGTAATGGGTGAAGATGATGCAGATGTTTTTGTATTTCTCTTTATTGAACTCATCTTTGAGTTTGAGGCAGAAAGAACGGAGTTTTTCCATGTCTAGGCTCAGGTCAGCTTCCATAAAATCCCTGACAATATTGGTATATTTTTCACTTCTCTCGTAATGGTGGGTGGCCTTGGAACCGATCGGTACGATGTAGTCAGAAGGCTTGATTATGGAGTCAGCGTATTTGAAGAGGTTACTATTGTAAGCGCCACACAAACCCATGTTCGAAGAGATGACGATATAGAGGGTTGGAAGGTCGCCTTTGTTAGGGCATCCATAATGCGACATCGTCTCTTTGTCGTGGTTGAAAAGCATCCCCATGAGGTTCTGGTATTCTTCGATGTAGTAGTTACTCTTCTCGAAGGCATCCTTAAGGCGTTTGGTCTTGACCGTGGCGATGAGTTCCATCGCTTTCGTGGTCTTTTCCGTGCCTTGGATGGCTAAGATCCTATGTTTGGTTTTGCTTAATGAACCAGGCATTCTTACTTAGTCTCTCCTTTTTTGGCTTCGTAGGTTTTCTTGAATTCCGCGATGGCGGAAGCGAGTTTGCCCATAAGCTCATCGCTGAAGGCTTTCTTCTCATTTAGTTCGTCGATGATTTCCTTATGGGAATCTTCGATGTAGGTGTACATTTCAGCGAGGAATGGGTTGACCTCCTTGAGGGAAAGGTCGTCTAGGTATTTCTTATTGACCGCGAAGAGTTCAACGATCTCGCGGATCATGTTCATTGGAGCCCAGTTGACTTGCTTGAGGGCTTCGGTGACGACGGCACCGTGAGTTAGGATACGTTTGGTCTCGGCGTCTAAGTCACTGCCAAACTGCGAGAAGCTGAGGTTCTCACGGTAATTGGCAAGCTCAATCTTCAAAGAAGAAGCAACTTGCTTCATGGCTTTGATTTGGGCGCTGCTTCCAACACGGCTGACGGATAAACCACTATCAACAGCAGGACGCTGGCCAGAAGCAAAGAAGTCACTGACTAAGAAGATCTGCCCGTCGGTGATGGAGATGATATTCGTTGGGATATAGGCGCTGATATCGCCAGCTTGGGTCTCAACGATTGGGAGAGCGGTGATTGAACCACCGCCATAATCTTTCGAGAGTTTGCAAGCTCTCTCTAAGAGCCTGCTATGGAGATAGAAGATGTCGCCTGGGTAAGCTTCACGTCCTGGGGCTCTTCTAAGGAGCAAGGAAAGGGCGCGGTAAGCAACAGCGTGTTTACTTAAATCATCGAAAACAATGAGGACGTCCTCACCGTTTTCCATCCATTCTTCGGCCATGGCCATGCCGGCGAATGGAGCAACGTATTGCTGAGGAGCTGGCTCAGAAGCGCCGGCGTTAATGACGGTAACGTAATCGAAGCAGCCTCTCTCTTTGAGCTTGGCAACGATTCCGGCGACGGTTGAGTTCTTCTGACCAATCGCGACATAGACGCATTTAACGTTTTTGCCTTTCTGATTCACGATGGTGTCGATGGCAATGGAGGTCTTGCCAGTCTGACGGTCACCAATGATGAGCTCACGCTGACCACGGCCGATCGGAATCATGGAATCGATGGCTTTGATACCGGTTTCTAAAGGGGTATTGACGGATTTTCTCGTCATGACACCAGGAGCGATTCTTTCAATTGGACGTGTTTTTGCATAGGATATCGGTCCAACTTCGTCTAAAGGAAGGCCTAATGGGGAGACGACTCTTCCTAGTAATCCATCCCCCACTGGGACCTCAACGACTTTGTGGGTGCGTTTGACGGTGTCACCCTCTTTGATGGCTCTATCGCTTCCTAAAAGGACGGCGCCGACATCATCGAGGTTGAGGTTCATGACCATGCCGTAGACATCGTTAGGGAAAAGAAGAAGCTCGCCGAGCATGGCGTTCTTTAGACCATAGATGGTCGCGATGCCATCGCCGACTGCGATGACTGTGCCTACATCACTGCTCTCAACAAGGTTCTCATATCCCTTGATCTGTTCCTTGATGAGAGAGCTTATTTCACTTGGATTAAGTTTCATATCTTTCCTCCGTCGTTTTTGAGAAGAGCGCTTCTTAAGCGTTCGATCTTCCCAAGGATGGTTCCGTCAAAGACTTTGTCATCCACATATACTTTCACGCCGCCGATAAGACGATGGTCGACGCGGTTTTCGAGCTCAACCTTCGAAGAAAGTCTTTCCCCGATCGATTTCTCGATTTTTTTGATTTCAGCTTCTGAGAGTTTCTCCGCCGAATAGACGATTCCTTCCTTGATGCCGCTAAAGTCGTTACAAAGATTGTTGAACGATGAAGCGATGATCTCGAAATGGATGATTTCATGCTTCAGCATAAGTAGCTTCAAGAAAGCCGGAATCTCTTTGTTTTTGAGTCCCCCGAAGATCTTATCGACAAGGGCATTAAGCGATTCCTCAGGTAATGAGTATGAGGAAAGGGTTTCCAAAAGCTCAGGGTTATCCCTGAAAATCCTAAGGACTTCTTTCATTTCTTCTTGAAAAGAAGAGACCTTTTCTCTTTCGAGCGCCAGCTCATAAAGGCCGGCGGCGTATGCATTTGCTTCCGCTCCCCTCATTTATTCTCCTTATTCGTCCACGCTCTCGACGAATTCGTCGACGAGTTTGGCGTTATCCTCTTTGTTCACTTCTCGGCCAAGGACGGCTTTCGAGGCATCGAGGGCGACATTGACGATTTCTTCGTGAATGGCGCGACGAGATTTCTCTTCAGCCTGAGCGATAGCCTCATCGGCCGCTTTTTGACGGGCCTCGGCACGCTCATTGGCGCTTTTGATGATGCTTTCGGCACTGACTTCGGCATCACCTTTGGCTTTGTTAATGATTTCTCCTGCCTCTTTGCGGGCACTCGAGATCATCGTCTCACTCTCTAAGACCTTCTTCTCGTACATGGCTTTCGAAGTCTCGCTATCGCGAATGTTCTTCTCCACGTACTCCTTTCTGGCGTCGAGATATTTCTTAACCGGCTTGTAAGCGATGTGATAAAGGAACACGAAAAGGACGATTAACGCGACGAGGTTGATGAGCAAGCTCCAAAAGTTAGGGAAGAGCTTGTCCAAGAAATCCTCAACGGTAAAAGGGGCTGCAGAATCGTATGCTCTGATTCCTAATCCGTTCATCCTTCTAGGTCCTTTGATTAGATGCCTTGGTTAAGAGCTGGGAGACCCATCATGAATAAGATGAGAAGAGAAACGACAAGGGCGTAGATGGCGGTTGACTCATCAAGAGCGACCGCGACCATCATATTGGTGCGGAGCTTGCCTGCCATTTCTGGGTTTCTGACCATGCCATCGATGGAATGGGAGCAGATTAAGCCTTCACCGATAGCGGAGAGGCAGCCCATGCCGACTGCGATGGCGGCAGCGATTGCGCATAAACCAGCATTCATATTTTTTCCTCCTTGATATGAACTATTACCTTATCCTTTGATCACAAGCGGCCTAGCCTCAGGAGCAGGAAGTTTTTCTTCCTTCTTTTCTAAGTCCGGCTGAGGCATTTCTTGCGAAATCCAAATGGCCGAAAGGGTTGTGAAGACCAGGGTTTGGATGAACCCTGAGAATAAGGAGAAATAAGAATTGAGGATGCCGACAGGGAACGGAGCAAGGAAGATGCTCGTCCAGCCTGGGTCATTCCAGAAAGGTGAGGTCCCAATTGTGCCGACGACCCCAAGAGCGCCGAAAATCGCGCTTGAAGCTGAGCTGAGGGCCCATTGCAAAAGTGAAACAAGGATCGTCCCTGATAAGCAGTTACCAAACATACGCATCGTGGTTGAGACGATCGGTGCCCACATAGTGATGAGGTTGACAGGGAGGAAGATGAATATCGGCTCCACGTAACGGTGGAAATAACCGAGTTTCGAATATCTAAGTCCCTGGAATTGGATGATCGCAAACATTATGAGGGCGAGGCAAAGAGGACAGGCAAGCCAGTCGACCATGCTAGGAAGCCCAAATAGGGAGATGTTGAAGCCGATGAAAAGATAAGCGAAAAGGGTCCAAAAATAACCACCCCAACCAACATGGGTCTCACCCATGTTCGACGAAGCGAAGTTATTGCACATGTTGTAATAGAGCTCCGCGAAGAACATGATGCCTTTTGGTTTCTCGAGGTATTCCTTGTTCTTGAGGGCAATTCTCGCGCGTATGCCCACCACCACGCCGATAACGGCAAGAAGGAGCATGACGAAAAGCGAACTGACTAACGGAGCGTCAATCGAAGCCCAGCCATCCCAATGGAACATCGATTCCATTTTGTCCTCAAAGGAATGGGAAGTCGCGCTTGTGACTCTTTCGGCGAAAACAGTTAAGTAGGTATTCACCGCTTTAATCCTTCCTCTTCATATGGCTGATGAAAAGATAGACCTGAACAGGGAGAAGGCCAGCAAAGGTCGTCCAGAAATTGAATAGACTGAAACCACCGAACCAATCGGTGAAGGTGCATATTGCGGCAATCGTCAAAACGGCGATATAGATGATGAATCTCAAAGCGATGAAGAAAATGATCTTAAGCGGTTTTGGGTCAACGCCAGGTTCGGTTGGGATAACAGCCTCACCCATTTTGATGATGGTCCAGAAGGAAAGGATTTCGGCAGCCGTTCCTAAAAGCCAGCCCATCGGATAGGAAAAGCCTTTGATTTCGTAAAAGAAGAAGAGCGGACAGAGTCCGACAAAGACGACCGCCCCGATAATGGCGAGCCAGAAGATGGCTTTCTGGTTTTCGTTTAGCTTGAGATATTTTTCTACCATATTCCGAATAATGATATTGAACTAGTATACTTTACTTCCCTAAAAGGGAAAAAGCCACAAAAAAAGAGAGGCTATTTCTTGGTTTCCAAACTAAGAAATACGACTTCTCTTTACTTTTCGTCTTTTTCAGCCGAGCCTGACTTGACCATTCCATCAAGTCTAGCTTTCTCGAATTTGTAGCAGGAAAGGAGTTCCCCATAATAGAGGGTTTGCATTTGGAGATACTGCTTTTGGGCCTCTTCTGGGATGTTCGCGAAGTAAAGCGTCTTGAAGATCTTCTCGAGCCTGAAGAATGACTCGTAGAGATTGAGGATGGTGACAAGGTAGAAATAGGTCTTGCGGCTATAGATGAGAAGCGGCGAAGAGTGGGCGATTTCACTCGACATCTCGTAAACTTTCGAATACTGACGGAGATTGGCGCATCTTTCGACGCCATCGCGGAAATTGAATTTGAAATCCGGAATTTTGCCCATCTTCACATCCGGTATGGCAGCGAGCCATCCGTATTCAATGAAACGCTTCATGTCTTTCGACTTGAGATCATTCTCTTTCATGCCCTCTTTGATGGAGGCGAAAACTTTATCGGTCTCTTCTTTTGAGCCTAAGCCACCGCGGAAGGCCACCGCATATTTCATGTGAGCCACGTAAGCGTCCATGACAGGTTTGCCATAAGAGACGAGAACCTGAAGGATACATTCGTTCTCATGAAGCGTCCTCCAAGTCGAAAAGGCCTCGGTTTCGTAGCCGTTTTCGAGAAGATTGACGATGCATTGTCCCATCGAGAAACCTTTCTTCATAACGTCGATGAGGAGGGTTTCGTTAGGGTTGCCTTGCGGATAGCGGCTAAGCATCCCAAGGACGAAATTCAAATACAAAGTGAGGGTTGAGATGGTTGGGGTGAAACGGTTGGAGAAGTTTTGGTTACGGTAAGCAAGATGCTCATTCGTGTAATACTTGTCGAGGGTGATCGAAAGAAGGAGCTGTTCATATTTCTCGTCTTTAATGAGATCGGCCTCCTTCTTCTCTGGGTGGGTGATGAGATAGAAAGAATGCTCATTCACGAGATACAAAAGCACCTGGAGAGGGTTGAGATTCATCTTGCTCACGAAAGAAGATTCCTCTTTCATCGCATCATCTGATTCCAAAGAATCAAGGAAGCACTGATAAAGGAAATCGAAATTTAGGCTCTTTGGAGCATGGATCGTCTCAAGGAGCTGAGCGAAATTCTCTTTTGTGATCTTTCTTTCTGGCATACTCCGTTATTCTACTACTTTTAGCACATTATCCGAAATCGAAAGGAGATAGGTTTCGGTCTTGAGTCCGAAAACCTTCTCGATGTGTTCTTTGTAGAGTCCTAGCTGCCTCTCATAAGCCTCATCGTCAAGCGACTTTGTTTTGTAATCGATGATCATCGCTTTCTCCCCTTCTTTGACCAAGAGAAGGTCAATAGAGCCTTCGAGGTCGTTTTTGTAATCGAGGTAGCGGTACTCATGGAACTCGTGGAAGCCTTCTAGATTATCGAAGATTGAGTTATTGAAGAGGGCTTCGATTTTCTTTCTTTCTGCTTCGTTCTTGATGAAGGAAGCGTCCTTCTTTTTGAAAGAGACGAGTTCAAGGAGACGGTGAAGATGGGTGCCATATTGAACGGCTGCTTCATTGGCTGGAGTGAGGGATGTTTTTGAAGCCCGTTTCTCCTCAACCGCTTGAATAGGGAAGTCGACGTTTCTAAGAGTCGGTTCTTTGAAATCATCCATCTCCTTCGCCTCGGCAAATGGAACCGGCTCATTCGTATTGGCGGTCTTGTATTCGAAAAGTTTGCTAAGGACACTCTTGCCAGCCGAATTCATGAACTGAGCGAAGTTGGTTAGTTTAACGATGGAGCTAACTCCCTTTTCGTTTGTCTTGGTGAGGATGTTCTTCTTC
>JAILRR010000059.1 GCA_024698065.1 Bacilli bacterium | reverse complement strand
GGATCTCAATATGAGAGAGCATTTCGACATCGTCACCGCTAGAGCGGTCGCTCCTCTCAATATCCTTCTTGAAGTCACTGTCCCTCTCGTCAAAGAGAAGGGCCTTATGATCGCCATGAAAGGCGCCAAAGGAAAAGAAGAGCTCGCTGACGCCAAAAAGGCCATTCAGAAACTTTACCTTAAGGTAATTGAAATCAATGAACAGTCCCTCCCTAATGACGAAGGGATCAGATACAACATCATCCTCAAGAAAGAGAAGAAGACCGAAAAAAGGTATCCTCGCTCTTGGGCCGATATTCAGAAGAAGCCTTTGTAAAATAACCTAGTTTTGCAAAGGTTTTTAGATTTTTCCAAATTATTGGAATATCATAGTTTTATGACGAGAATCATAAGCATTGCCAATCAGAAAGGTGGAGTCGGAAAGACCACGACTGCCATCAACCTTTCGAGTGCTTTGGCCACCTATGGCAAAAAGGTGCTTTTGATCGATTTCGATTCGCAAGGCAACTCCACCCGTGGACTTGGCTTTGATATTACTTCTTTGACCTACACCATCTATGATGCCTGCATCAAGGAAGCCGACATCAACGCCATCATCAGAAGAACATCCTGCAAAGGCGTGGACATCGCTCCGAGTAACCTCCGTTTGGCTAATCTCGAAGCTTATATGCAATCCCATGGCGTAGGCACTCCGTTCGCTGTTTTGGCGGATGCTCTTAGCCATCTAAAGCGCGATTACGATTTCATCATCATCGATTGCCCGCCGTCTCTTGGCATCCTTTCTCTCAATGCTCTTGTTGTTTCAACAAGCGTCATAATCCCGATACAGTGTGAGTTCTTCGCCATGGAAGCAGTGGCCTCGATGCTCAGCACCGTCAACCGTATCCAAAACAATTACAACCCGGCTTTGAAGATTGAGGGCTTCCTCATGACCATGTACGATTCGAAAGCCTCTCTCTGCAACGAGATTGTGGCTCAGGTCAGAAGCCTCTTCGATGAGAATACCTTTGTGACCATGGTCCCAAGGAACGTGTCTCTCCCTGAAGCGAGTGCGCATGGACAATCAGTCATCGACTATCGCCCATCCTCGACTGGCGCTAACGCCTATCTCGCTCTTGCCCGTGAGGTTTTGGAACATGAAAAAGAGTAACGTCTCCTCACTTAGCAAACTCGTTAAGAAGTTCTCGCAAGAAGATGTCATTCTCCAGATGGAGAAGGAATATCGCAGCGTAGCTTCTGTTAATATCCCACTAGACAGAATCGACGACAATTCCTACGTCAATAAAGTCATATTTTCCAAAAAAACCGTCAATTTGCTGGGGAAATCCATCAAAGAGAAAGGCTTTTTCAATCCTCTTGTCGTCCGTCCTAAAGGTGACAGATACGAACTCATTCTTGGAAGGAAGAGGTATTTCGGCGCGAACAACATCAAACTCGCTGAGGTTCCTGCGATCATCAGGGAAGTAGGGGACGAAGAGGTTCTTCTCATGCTTCTCGCTGATGTCCGTGACGAGAGAGAAGGCAACATTGTTGAGATGGCTCTTATCTGTAACGCCTTGTCGAAGAAGTACAACTACTCCCAAGCCACCCTTGGGAAGCTTTCCCATCAATCAAGAAGCCAAGTCACCAATATCGTCCGTCTTCTTTCCCTACCTGAAAGAGTTCTTAAAGAAGTCATGCTTGGAGAACTTACGTACGGGCATGCGCGTGCTCTTTTAGGTCTAGAAAAATTCGAGATTGAAGAAGCGGTGAATACCATCCATCACAACAAGCTCTCTGTAAGAGAGACTGAGGCTCTCGTGAAGAGATATCACTACGAAGATGGGGAATATGAAACCTTGGTGTCGCTTATTACCAAGAGTAATGCTCGAGATGTGAAAATTAAGCCGTCATCAATTTCATTTGAATTTGACACCGTAGAAGAAAAAGAGAAGTTCATAGAGGCGTTTTTAGAAAAATAGCGTTTCTGTTTTTTGGCCGTTTGACTTTGCGCCGCCATTCTATTTGGATGGAATTATCCTAAGCTGGAGAATGTGGATGAAAAAAAGAACACAGGTTGTCACACTATTGTGGCTTACGCCTACCATAAATTAGGTCTTCCTTCAGGGTCTGCTGTCTATGAGATAACCTGTCACTATGGTTGGGAAGGCGAGGGCTATCAAGAAATGATAATTCCTTTACCGGCTCTTTACGAGCAGGGCTCAATTAACTCCCTATTCAACTAAAGCGAACACGTTTGTAAGGGGTATTTTTTGAACGAACACGGAAGGACAGTAAGACGTGGATGTGGTAATGTCTTAATTGTATGAAGAAAAGAAAATTGATTCCCTTATGCTTTTCATCTTTGCTTGTCGGGTCATGTTCGCCCCGCAGCATAGTTTTCATAACTCCTGGGAAATACCTTTTAGAAGAGGGACCTACCGACAACGCGGTACACATAACAAAAGATTCTTATTTCGTTGCGACTCTTACGGAAGTTTCTATTCAAAAAGGGGAAACGAGATCGTTCTATGACGAGAAGAAGTCCATGAACGATGTCGGCCATTGGTATTTATGCGGTGGTGAATATGAGTTTGATCTTTCCTGGAAGAATTGCGACTTCGAAACCATGCCATCTTTTTACCAGGGAGGCGTTGACGAAGACGCTATGTTGCTATGGTCCGAAGAAATGAAAAACATTGAAATCGAGTTTTTGGGGATGAAGAAAAACGAATCCTGTTATTCGGTAAAAATTGATTGCTATGACAGAGATGAGAAGAAGAACACCACATTCGTATTTGCCCAGTCTGTCTAAAGCAAGTGACGCTTGATTTCTTTTGTCACGCTACTATGATAGTAGTGCTTCAGGGCGACGAGAATTACGTCGACTGGCGGTAAAGCCCGCGAGTGGTCATTCCACATGAACTGGTGAGATTCCAGTGCCAACGGTACAGTCCGGATATGCAGAAGCTATTATTGCTTAGCCCCCTGATGTCAGCCATATAGGAGGTTTTTTATTTTTATGGTTTTGACAGAAGTACAAGAAGGTCTCACGAGAGAACAAATCTCGTGGATCGTTCTAGGCGCGTCATTAGTCGCCACAATCGTCTTCGTAATCCTTTATTCGAAGTACATGAAGAGAAAGGAATTT
>JAILRR010000042.1 GCA_024698065.1 Bacilli bacterium | reverse complement strand
TCTGCTTGGCAGTGATCTCATTGACAATGTTGTTGTTCATGAATCTTTTCCTCCTAACTTAGAATTTGCTCTTCAGGTTCACGTCTAGTGACAGACGGCGGAGCCTGCGTATCGCTTTCGCGCACCGAATATATTACGCGCAAGAACTCCCCCTAGCAAGCAAAACCTTTGGGGATTGAATTGTAACGCTTTTATGTGTCAAGCAAAAATACTTGACAGGTATATATCAGAAGCCTATGATTACGTTCGGAAAAGGAGAACAAGCAATTATGGTTAAAATCAGATTAGCCCGCATTGGTCGCCACAAAGACCCTTTCTACCGTATTGTCGCCGCTGACAGCCGCTCTTCCAGAGATGGCCGTTATATCGAACAGATCGGAACCTACGATCCAGCTCTTGGCGAGGAGAAAGCTCTCATCAACGAAGAACTCGCTTTAAAGTGGATCAAAGACGGCGCTATTCCTTCCGACAGTGTTCGCGCCATGTTCAGCCGCAAAGGCATCATGGCCAAATTCGCCGAAGGAAAAGCTAAGAAAAAGGAGACCAAATAATGGATTACGAGAAAGTGATCCACGGTCTTGTCGATCCCCTCATCGAGCATCCTGAATCCATCATGGTCAGAGAGCTCCCAGGCAGCACCGCTAAAGATGTGGCTCTTCTCATCGTCGCCGAAGATGATGACACCGCTCGCTTAATCGGCAAGCATGGAGCGATCGCAAACGCCCTTCGTGAAGCCATTGGAATCGTTGGCAAAGCCGACAACTCCAACCTCAGAATTCATTTGAAATTCGAAAGCTTCAACGAGAATCATGACGACAAAGAGGACGCCGAATAAGCGTCCTCCTTTTTCTCTTTATGGAATACATCACACTTGGTTACATTCTTAAGCCCTTCGGGTTAAAAGGTGAGGTCAGATGCAAATCCCTCACGTCTTTTGCTAAGCAAAGATTTAAGAAAGGGACCATGTTGTCTCTTCATGATGAGAAACTAGACGAAAGATTCCCTGTCACAGTTAGAAGTTTCAGGGATTCCGGAGACTACTACTTCCTCTCCTTCGAGGAGTATGGCGACATCAATGCGATCGAAGGTTTCAAAAACTTCGCGATCGAGATGGAAAAAGACAAAGCCACTCTCCCAGAAGGCTATTACCGCTATTCAGATTTGGTTGGCTGCAAAGTCGTCGACTATCTTGATGAGAATCGCGTCATCGGAGTCGTCGATGAGGTTCTTGAATATTCAAAGACCAGAACCCTGTCGGTTACCACCGCTGAAAAGAAGCGTGTCTATGTTCCATTCAAAGACGGTCTTTTCATCAAAAACGTCGACATCGATAATAAAGTCATAACCATCAATGTCATGGAGGGCTTGCTTTGAAGATCACCGTTCTCACACTCTTCCCTGAGATGTTCGAAGGCGTTTTAAGTAACTCGATCATCAAAAGGGCTATCTCCAAAGGATGCGCGGAAATCGAGATTGTTCAGATTCGCGATTTCACCACGGACAAATATGGCAGAACCGACACCCCACCGATCGGCGGAGGGGCTGGACTCATCCAAAAATGTCAGCCTATCGTCGATGCTTTGAAGAAGGTTTCAGGACCAAATTCACACAAGGTCCTCTTCTCCCCTAGAGGCGTCACATATAACGAAAAAATCGCAAAATCCTATGCAAAACTTGAACATATCGTTCTTGTTTGTGGCCATTACGAAGGAATTGATGAAAGAGTGAATGACTATGTCGATGAGCTTCTTTCAATCGGTGATTACGTCTTAACTGGCGGAGAGATTCCAGCCATGTCCGTCATCGATTCAGTGGTCAGACTTCTTGATGGCGCTATCTCCCAAGACTCCCTAGTCGATGAATCGTTCAACGAGCCAATCCTTGAATATCCTCAATACACTGAGCCATACGAATATGATGGCAAGAAAGTCCCAGACCTCCTCTATAGTGGCAACCATGAAGCCATTGCTAAATGGAGAAGAAAAAAGGCTTTAGTCCTTACCAAAGAGCACCGTCCGGATCTCTTCGAAAAACTTCCTTTAACCAAACAAGACAAGAAACTCTTGGCCGAAGAAGAAAGCGGAGAAACCCCAAAATGGGAAAAAGACGCTCTCGAGAAAGGGCACAAATTCATTAAATGAAAGACCTTACATTCGAGGTCTTTTTCTTTTTGTCCAAAAAACCCTTGAATCATTGATTCAGTATCTATATATTTTTACAGGGTTCCAAAGGAATCCCATATCGGTAGGAGAACTGATATGTCAAATTTAAAAATCAAAATCGAAAGCGGAAGAGCTAAGGTCGACTTTGACCTTCAGCATTTGGTTTCCGCTTTTTCTCTTCCAAGCACTCTTAAGCCTGATTGCTCTTATGTTCTTATTCCCGGCTTCCTTGATGTTCATGTCCATCTGAGAGAGCCGGGTTTTTCTTACAAAGAGACGATCAAGAGCGGAACAAAGGCCTCTGCCCATGGCGGATACACCGCGGTTTGCACGATGCCTAACCTCAAACCGGTCCCTGATAGTCTTGAGACCTTAAAGTTAGAGCAAGACATCATCGATAGGGACGCTTGCATCCACGTTTACCCTTACGCCTCAATCACTAAAGGCGAGAAAGGCGATGAGCTTTCCGACATGGAAGACCTCAAAGATAAGGTATGTGCCTTCTCGGATGATGGCGTTGGCGTTCAAACCGAAGAGATGATGCTCAAAGCAATGATGAAGGCCAAGGAGCTAGATAAGATGATCGTCGCGCATTGCGAGGTCAACGAACTCCTTAAAGGTGGATACATCCATGATGGCGAATACGCCAAAGCCCATGGCCATAGAGGCATCTGCTCTGCCAGCGAATATATGGAAATTGCTAGGGATATTGAACTTTCTAGAAAGACGGGATGCAGATACCATGTCTGCCATATCTCGACCAAAGAGAGCGTGGAACTCATCCGCAAAGCCAAGAAGGAAGGCGTCCATATCACCTGCGAGACCGCGCCGCATTACCTTTTACTAAATGACTCGATGCTCCAAGAAAGCGGCAACTGGAAAATGAATCCGCCTCTTAGAAGCGAAGAAGATAGACTCGCTCTCATTGAGGGCATCAAAGACGGAACGATCGACATCATCGCCACCGACCACGCCCCACATAGCGAAGAAGAAAAATCACGCGGCTTAGAGAAATCGCCGTTTGGCATCACGGGAATCGAACTAGCATTCCCTCTTCTCTATACCGGACTCGTCAAAAAAGGAATCATCACGCTGGATAAACTCATCGACCTTCTCGTTGTGAGACCACGCGAGATATTCGGAATTCCATATGACGGATTCAGCATCTGGAACCTTGATGAAGAATTCGAGGTCACCAAAGAAACGTTCTTGTCGCAAGGCAAGGCCACTCCGTTCATCGGAGAAAAACTCTACGGCGTCAACTACCTAACAGTTTGCAATAACCACATAGTTTATGAAAAAGAGGAGGGAAAATAACTTATGGCTAAACGTAAAGACATCAAAAAAGTCTTAATCATCGGCTCTGGACCAATCGTTATCGGTCAAGCAGCTGAATTTGACTACGCAGGCACCCAAGCTTGCTTGGCCCTCAAAGAAGAAGGATATGAAGTAGTCCTCGTTAACTCTAACCCAGCGACCATCATGACCGACACCCAGATCGCGGACAAGGTCTACATGGAGCCTCTCACCCTTGATTACATTGCGAAGATCCTTCGTCACGAAAGACCAGACGCGATTGTTCCAGGTATCGGCGGACAAACCGGTCTCAACCTTGCCATGCAGCTTGATAAGAAAGGCATTCTCAAAGAGTGCCGCACTCTTCTTCTTGGCACCCCTGCTGAATCAATCGAGAAAGCTGAAGACAGAGAGCTCTTCAAAGAGATGTGCCAGAAAATCGGCGAGCCAGTCATCCCATCCGAGATCACCTATGATATCGACCAGGCCTTAAAAGCCGCTCACGATATCGGCTACCCAGTCGTTCTTAGACCTGCCTTCACCCTCGGCGGAACCGGTGGCGGATTCGCGGACAACGATGATGAGCTCATCGAAGTCGCAAGAAACGGCTTTGCCCTCTCCCCTGTTCACCAGATCCTCGTTGAGAAATCCGTCAAAGGCTATAAAGAAATCGAATTCGAGGTCATGCGCGACAGCAAAGACCACGCCATCACCATCTGCGGCATGGAAAACGTTGACCCTGTTGGCGTCCATACCGGTGACTCAATCGTCGTTGCCCCAATCATGTCCCTCAATGAGCACGATTTGAAGATGCTCAACGACTCCGCCATTAAGATCATCAGAGAACTCAAGATCGAAGGCGGCTGCAACGTCCAATTCGCCCTCAACCCAAATTCCAGTGAGTACTTCTTAATCGAGGTCAACCCACGCGTTTCCCGTTCCTCCGCTTTAGCCTCTAAGGCTTCTGGTTACCCAATCGCCAGAGTCACCGCCAAGATCGCTCTTGGCATGGAACTTAGCGAGATCCCAGTCGCCGGCGGAACCGCTGCCACTGAACCAAGTCTTGATTACGTCGTCGCCAAATTCCCTCGCTTCCCATTCGATAAGTTCACAAGCGCTTCGAATGAACTCGGAACTCAGATGAAAGCCACTGGCGAAGTCATGGGTATCGGCACCACCTTAGAAGAATGTGTCCTCAAGTCCATGAGATCCCTTGAGATTGGTGCTTGCCACCTCCATAACAAGATCTTCGATGAAGTTTCAACCGAAGAACTCAAAAAGCACATCAGCACCTTCAAGAGTGACAACGTCTTCGCTATCTGCGAGCTCTTAAGAAGAGGCGTCAGCGTTGACGAATTATACAAAATCACCGCCATAACCCCATTATTCTTGGAATCTTTCAAGAAGATCGTCGATATGGAAAAGGATATCGCCGCTAAGCCAGGCGACCTTGAGATTCTCAAAGCCGCTAAGGTCATGGGCTTCTCGGATAAGTACATCGCCAAGCTCTGGAAAGAGAAAGAGCTCGATGTCTACAAGAAGAGAATCGAGAACAACATCATCCCAACCTTCAAGATGGTTGATACCCTCCACACCGGAGAATATATCGCCTACCTCTATTCCACCTATCAGAACCTCGTTGATCCATCTTTCAAGAACGAATCCCGCTTAACGAATAAGAAGAAGATCGTCGTCCTTGGCGCTGGCCCAATCAGAATCGGTCAGGGCGTTGAGTTCGACTACTCCACCGTCCATGCCGTTCAGACTATCAAACGCGCTGGATACGAAGCC
>JAILRR010000039.1 GCA_024698065.1 Bacilli bacterium | reverse complement strand
GTCACAACGCCGTAGATCTCGGCAGCTGGGACTCCGGTTTCTTCAGAGATGACTTCCTGTAGCTCAACAGGAACATAGCCATACTTCTCCTGGACTTCTTCCAGAATGACAATCAACGGAGAAGGTTCGTCTTTGTGCTTTTGACAAATCTCTCGGACGTCTTTGATGACTTCAAGACGGATTTTCATGTTTGCGTATCGCCTAAAGGGCGCCTCCATATTTTCAACATATCCTTTTAGTATCTAAAAGAAATGCAATTAATTATATCGTTCCAAAAATATTGATAGAACAAAGAAATGACAATTATCGATATATCGATTAGGCGAAAACAAAAAGAAAGGCGATTTGTCGCTACTTTTGTTTTTTTCACTATTTTTTATCTTAAATTTTGTCTAGGCGGTTGGAATAAAGTCTCATTAGGCGAAAATAAGGCCATTCCACTGCCGTTTTTTCAAAAATCCCATCATATCGCTTTCTTCTCCAGAGCGTCCTCCATATAATTGTGCCGTTATGGCAAAACTCATTCTTTCCGATTGCTTTGGAGTCATCATGAACGAAATCGCCGTTGATTGGTTCAACGAGCACTTCGACGATCCAAAAACCGCGATGACCCTCAAAGAGAAATACTTCAACGGCTGTGACCTTGGAGAGGTTTCTCTCGACGATGTTTTCGTCCATATCGGAGAAGACCTTGGATACGACCCAAAAGAGTTAAAAGACGACTGGTATAGGCGTATACATCTTAGGCAAGACGTATTTGATTACATCACTTCCCTTGCTAGAGGCGACGATAAAGTCGTCTTACTTAGCAACGCCGGTTTCCCATTCATGGGCGACATCATTGAGAGATTTGACTTCAAAAGTCATTTCGACAAGATTTTTGTTTCTGGCGCCTACCACATGATGAAGCCCGATCCGAAGTTCTATAAATTGGCCATTAATTCATACCAAGAGAAATTTTCACATATCTACATGATTGATGATAATCCAAAGAACCTCGCTCCAGTTTCTGCCCTTGGCATCGAACCAATTCTTTATACCGACCTTGATTCCTTGAAGGCCATTTTCCACTAGGGAATTGTAAATAAACCTTTTTTTACAAATAAAGACCTATATAATAGTCAAAGTCATTTTTGGCACCGCAATCTCGAAATTGCTCGCCTTACTAGACCTATATATAGAAAACTTGTTATAATATGGCTGTGGAACAAATTAATATCGCCCTCTTGACTGAGGGGTGGACGCGATTCGCTTTGATGTCCTCTTTAAAAGGCATGTTCGCGAGAGCCAAAGAACGCGGCATCGATTTATTCGTAGCCCAGTTCTGTTCTTTCGGCGAAGCTGCCCGTGAGGATGTTTTCAACCAAGGCGAGTATTCGGTCTATAACTTAATCGATAATACTTATTTCGACGCGATCATTTTGGATGTCTCTGACATTCCTAACAACGAGATCGATGCCCGCATCTTCCCGCTTATTCGCAAAGCCGATATCCCTGTCCTTGCGATTGACAGCAAATTCCCTGGCATCCATTCCTTTGGTCAGAATAACAAGAAGTCCATCGAAGACATGATGGATCACTTATACAACAAGCATAATGTCAGGAGATTCGCCTTCTTCGGCGGCCCTTCTGCTAACTTCGAAGCCAATGCCAGAGCCCGCGCTTACGCGAGCTCCTTGGTCCGCTTTGGCCTTAACCAAATGGATAACCCAATCTATGCTGGCAACTTCGAATACGATTCCGGCTATAAGAATATGGAAAAACTCATATTTGAGTCCGCTGGAAATCTCCCAGGCGCGATTGTCTGCGCCAATGACCGTATCGCCATCGGCGCCCTTGAAGCAGCAAAACAACGTGGCTACAAGTGCCCAAGCGACTTCATCATCACCGGCTTTGATAATTATGGCCAGGCCGAACGCTATTCGCCGCAGGTCACCACGGTTGGCATCGACCGCTGCGAAGCTGGCAAGAAGATGGTTGACGTCATCTGTGATTTGGTTGATGGCAAAGAAGTCCCTGAATTCACCTACATCGATGGAAAGATGATTTACCGCGAGTCCTGCGGATGCGCAAGTGAGACCATCCTTGATTACCGCAAGTACGCAATGGAGAGTGTCCTCACCGATTTCAAAAATGACTTCAAGCGTAACCGCATGACCTCCCTTATGGCGGACCTTTCCCTCCTCAACGACTTTGAGTCATATTTCAAGGCCTTAAGCAATTACCCATATTTCACCCAGGTTGAGTCCTGTCTTGTCGCCGTCGACAAAGGCTTATTTAGCCCGGGATCATCCGCCTTCTCCCCTAAGAGAGTCCCAGCCGATCGCGAGACCGTCGCCCTCTTCTATGAAAATGGTAAGAGGATCGATCCAATCTCCATCAGAGAAGTGAAAAAACGCATGACAAGGAACCTTAGGAACAAGGTTGCCTTCATCAGTTCCCTCCACTTCGGCAAAGACGTTGTCGGCTACATCATCATCAGAGAAGACGCTGAGAAGATCGCCCTTCCTGATTTCGTTGATGTGAGAGCCCGTTTCATCTTCCAAGCCGAGTCACTTTATAAGACTCTCAAATACTCTGACCTTTCTAAGACCCTCAGTGAACTTTATAACAACGACCAGTTGACTGGCATCCACAACCGCATCTTCTTCGATGAGGAAATGGTTCCTGCTTTCGACAGACTCGTCAAAAAGAAAAGGAGATGTGCCGTCTTCTTCATTGATGCTGATAACTTCAAAAACATCAACGACACCTATGGTCATAACAAAGGCGACTTGATTCTTAAAACCATCGCCAAGACCATCGACAAATTGCTTCCTGAAAACGGAGACGCTTGCCGATTCGGTGGCGATGAGTTCGTAGCCTATTTCCCAATCGACGAAAAAGAGATGGCCTATGACTACGCAAGAAAAGTCGAGGAAGCGCTCCTTGAGAAAGACATATCCGTCTCAGTCGGCATTGCCTTCAGCGAAGAAGGCTCCAACCTATCTGACATCGTCAACAATGCTGATAAAGAGATGTACAAGATCAAATTCAAGAAGTACGGTGACCGTAGGCGGAACCATTAATCTTGCAGCAGGAGAGGGTGAAAAACATCCTCTCTTTTTTGTTCCTCTCCCCCACTAAAAACATTGGCAAAACCCATTCCCTTTTCTAAAGCGCTAGGTTTTTGCATGGATTTTTTGCAAAAGAAAACTGCCAAGGTTTTTGGCCTTGGCAGTGATCGTTAACGCTTATTCAGCTGGTTTAGCTTCTGGCTTTTTCTTGCCGAAGAGGTCGCCCCAACTTTTCTTGAGGACGAGGAACCAGACGATAGCGAATCCGGCGACGAGGACAAGGATACCACCGCCAACGGAGATGCCGATGATAGCGGCTAATGGAAGGCCTTCAACTTCACCAGTTTCCTCTAAGTCATAATTTGGATCAATGACTTCAAGGGTGAAGACGGTCGCGATATCAGCTTTGGTTCCATCTTCGAGAGTGAGGTTGGCCCAGATGATGATGTCTTTGGCACCGGCAACCTCTGGAGTTCCGGTGATGACGCCATCATTGAAGGAGAGGCCCTTCTGGAGTTTCTGGTCGACTTGAATTTCATCGATCGAGAGTTTCACATCAGTGATGACCTTCTCGTTGTATTTGGCGTCTTTGGCGTACTTGGAAGAAACCGAGAATTTGATGTTGACGCTCTCATTGAGGTTAACTTTGAGGCTATCCGCGGTTGTGATGGCGTCCTGGTCTTGGATGCCGAAGACGTTGTCCTGAGCCTTGGCGCAAGCAGCGTGGGCATAGATGAGGCCTTTGGCACTCTGACGGACGGCATACCACCAAGAGTAGGATTCATAGGTCTTTCCTTCGTACTCGAAGGTTGGAGCGCCGGCGCCATCGAAGGCATCTGGATCCCATCTGCAGTTCATGTCGGCGAAGTAGTCAGCACCGTCGAGCTGGACGTTGCAGCCAGAGAGGGTACGGTTGTTGATGTTTTCGTATTTAGTTCCGTCGAAGGCGCTATTGCCATGGTGGGTCATATCGGAAAGGACAGCGCCTTTGAAGCCCCACTCATGACGGAGAACTTCGACGAGAAGAGGATAGGAAGCAGCAGTCTCCATCATACCAAGACGGTTGTAGGAGGACATGATGCCACGGGAATAACCATCCTGGATGCACATCTGGAATGGTTTGAGATAAATCATACGGAGCGCTTGCTCACTGACGAAGGACATGGTGCCTTCACGGTTCTTCTCTTGTTCGTTGACGGCGAAGTGCTTGAAGTAGCAATAGACACCTTTGAGGGTAGCGCCTTTAACGACTTGGGAAGCCATTTTGCCCATTAAGAATGGGTCAGAGGAGTAGTACTCGAAGTTACGACCACCGAATGGGGAACGATGGAGGTTGACGGCTGGGCCAGCCCAACCATAGACGTTGGCGAAGAAGGATTCAGCACCAACGATGTCGCCCTGCTTCTGAGCGAGTTTGATGTTATAGGTTGCAGCGACAGTTGGCTCACCGCACCAGAAGATGATCTCGTACTGGTTTGGACCATCGGAGTCGGTGGTTGTTGGCTTGCCGATTGAGTCTAATGAGGTGTTGTCGTGACGACGGACGAATCTGATAAGTTCTTCATAAGTGAACTCATTGAGCCAGCTTTCCCAACGTGGGTCATCATAATCGGCACCGACCATATCGGCGAACATAGTACGTTCATCTTTTCCGAGAGTATCTGGTTCTTGGTGCCAGTCGTTGTCGATGAAGTCTTGTTTGGTCTTGTAAGCCGCTTCGGAGACGTATCCGTTATGGAGAACGTCAAGGTCAGCGACGGTGAAGGAGTGAGTGAGGAATTCCTCGGATTTGCTACCTTCAGGAAGCGTACGGTCTGCAATGGTTGGGTGGCTTGGGAAGGTATCCTCGAAGTTTTTGCGGCTCATGTGGTCGAAACCAACAGAATCGCTCATTGGGAGGGAGCAGAAGAAGTCATCATCGGAGAAACGGTTCTCGACTTTGTAGCCAGTGTAACGGTCAGTCTCATATTTGATGCCTTTTTTGCTGACGGTGAGTTTCTTGGAATCAATCTCTTCGTGGGCGTTCTTCATAAGGCAGACATAGTAGTCGCCTTTGTCAAGCTCATAGCCCTTGAAGCCGTTTTTGTTGGCATCGGTGTAGTCATAATCAGCAACATCCTGGAGGTTGAAGCTGAGGGTAAGGGTTTGTTCCGCTCCTGGATCAAGCATATCGGTCTTGCCAAAAGCGCATAAGACGTGGTCGGCTTTCTCGATTTCGCCTTCATAGTAAGGGGCTTTCCAGTAGAGCTGGACGACCTCTTTGCCTTTGACGTTGCCAGTGTTCTTGACTTTGACGTCAACACTGATGATTTTCTTTTTGCCAGTGAGGACGGTACCTTCACCTGGGTTGATGTTTTCGATTGATTGTTCGAAGGTGGTGTAGCTTAAGCCATAACCGAATGGGTAGATGACACCTTCATCGCCGTCGTACCATTCATCGGCCTTGGCTTTGCCTTCTTTGGCTAAGATGTCGGCATAACGGGTTTCGTGATAACGATAGTCGACGTAGATGCCTTCCTCGTAGTTGTTATAAGCGGCAGCGTAGCAGCCATTGAGACCACGCTCTGGGACGTAATGATCTGCGTCAATCCATTGGGCTTTCGCATTACCACAGGTGGTCGTTGGGGTGCCATCCGCGTTGATCATGGTGTGGTTTGGAATTGGCTCACCATTGCTATCGCGGTAGAGAACGCCCTTCTCATCACAGAAAGTCTGAGAGTTATCGGCAAAGTTCTGATAGGAAGGATCCTTGGTGAAATCACGGGTCCAGGTATCGACGGTGCGTCCGCTTGGGTTAACGGCACCGGTGACAATCTCACCGATGGCTTGTGCGCCGACACCACCTGGGGTGCCCATCCAAAGGATAGCGCCGATATCGTCATCCGCTTCAAGCTCATCGCACTGGAAGATGTTTCCGGAGTTGAGAAGGATAATGATATTGTCAAAGTGCTGTTTGACCATCTCGATCATATCGCTTTCATTCTTCGAGAGCTGGAGGGAATGTCTATCGGTTGGCTCGCCGGTCTTTCTAGAATCGCGGGCGTTCATGGTAACGAGGTCAGTGCCTTCGGAACCAGAACGGACGAGGACGACGAAAGCAGCATCGCCATATTCTGCGAACGAAGCCTTGGTGGTATCGTCATATTTCTCGATGGCAGTCTCACCGATGGCGAGGTCATTGACACCATCATAACGGGTTGTACCTTCACGACCGCTGCCGGATTTGTTGTCATCTTGATAGAAGGCTTTGAGGGTTGGGTTGGTTTCCATACCGACCTTCTGGAGGGACTGCTCGATGTCGACGCCGGTCTCGCCGTTGACATGGCCAACGCCTGATCCTCCACCACCACGGAGCCACTTCTCACTGTTGCCGTTTTTGCTGTTCTTGCCGAAGATAGAGACTTTCTTCACATTCGACAAAGGCAACATATTGTCCTTGTTCTTAAGAAGGACCATGCCTTCTCTGGCAATTTCGAGGTTGGTCGCAGAACCTTTTTCGATAAGATCAGCTCTGCTGGCATACTCGGAATAGAACTTGCCATGATGTTCGCCGACAAATGGTTCGATGGCACCGTCGACGGAGGATCCAGAAACGCTTGCCGCGCCAATCATCATGAGCGCAGAAGCCGCTAAGACCCCAAACAATTTGAGTTTCTTCATTGTTTGCCTTTCTTTCCCGGTTCGTTGCTTTGTTTCATAAACCCAAACGAACCGATAAGGGGCATATGAAAGACCAATTTAGTTGCTTAAACTTGGTCAGATTGGTTTTATTGTCCTTTTATTGGAACTTTTCAAGCATGACAAACTTGCGATTACTGGGTGGCAATTGTAATGTAACAAACACCCCAGTTACTTAGTAATGGCGATGAAGCCCATCAAATTTTATGGACTATTTGACGAAAAAAGGCTCCCCGTTTGGAGCGAGGAGCCTCGAGATGATGTTAGTCAGCGTATTCGACAGTGAATCCGCCAATATGTACCATTTCGTAGGAACTGTGGTAAGAATCCTGGGTTTGATATGGATCAAGCATAAACTGGACCGAATAAATGTTATCGGTAACGCCTTGGCTTGGGTCTTTTAAAAGGAAGCTGTACGTTTGATAGTGCTCAAAGAAGTCATAATCCATCCCGTCTTCCCAATATGTGATAACGGTTTGCCCATTGGCATTAAGGCCATTGATGATGAGAGGGTTGCGTGAATATCTCCACCACGTTCCATAAGCCGCATCGATAGCGATCCTCTTGATCGGCCTATCAAACTTGATGGTGACATAAGCCCTGAAGAACTCTTCATGGCAATCCGCTTCAAGTTCCAAAAGGTAATCCTCGTTAATCCTAGCGTTTTCTTTGGCAACTACCCTTGCGCCTTTGCCAAGGAGATAACTGGTTGGCGTTGGAATAGGATCGCTCCAATTGGTAGGAAGATTCAGTTCATCAGCAAGGAAAGTCGCAGTTTTCTCGTTGGTTTTGTCGGAGACCTTAACGGTTGTTGAAGCGAGTCCATTGTAACTCTCATATCCACCTGAAACCCTGAGATAAACAGTTTGTCCCTGGGTGAGATATTTTGAGTACTTGAAACCAGAGTAGAACCCGTTGTCCTGGTATGAGACGGCATTTCTTTGGTAAGTGGACTTACCGTAGACCATGTTGTCAAACACTTCGGCAAAGGCCGATGAATCGCCTTCAGAAGTAAAATGGAAAGTTGCGCTGCGAGGGGCGGTGAACTTAAACCACTTATAGTTGCCAGCGCTCAAAGAGAAAGCTGAAGATTGGACGTTGTTGGTGAGAGTCGTATATGACATGTCATAAGTTTGCCTATTCCATGCCTTGTTCATGCTTTCATCATCAAAAACGGGATAAATTGTTCCGGTAAACGGAGTATCTCCCTGGTGATCTATGGCATGAATATATCTGCGTTCGCCAGGAACCTTTCCGCCATCGTTATAGAGATAGTTCCACTGGCGCTGGGCAGGAGCATAGGACATCGTATATGTCGTCTTATTGTACCAATCGTAAATGTAAGAAGGGCTTGTGCCAGTGTTGATAGGTCCGTTTGTCTTCACTTCCTTCAAAGTGTAACGGATCGGGACCATAACGACCTCAGTGTCGCTTGTATATGCGTCACACTCAAGAGCAGCATATAAATCGCCGAGGTAATCGATGAACCTTTGATAGTTTTGGAAATTCATGCCGTCTGGTAAGAGCGTGCTTACAACTTCGTAGGCTAGCCCACCAAGAGAGAGCGATAACGAAACGACACCAGCAACCGTCGCTCCCGTCCATGTGCCTAATGAGATTACCGAGGCAACGGCTCCAAGAGCGCCAATAACAAGGGAAATGGTGTTCCCGGTTTTCTTTGTGGCAAGATAAAGATCAACTGCAGAATTGTATTCGTCTTCTGCCTCTTGAAGGATTCTGCCGACAAGAGCACGCAATCTGGTTCTATAGGCCTTGCCCCAAACAAAGAGCTCAGCTTGCTTATATTGCTGATCAATAACGTGAGGGAATTCTGGGTGATAATGGTCGTAGTCGTCGTTGTGGACTATTGACCTCTTATAGATTTCCCCAACATTATGGCTATATACGCCGGTTGTAGATGGCTTAATGCCAAACGGATCATAATCGGAGTACCAAAGCGCAGCGTTAGCGCCTTTTGCCATCATATCCTCAATGCACACATCTTCTCTCACATAATCGCCGAAAAGCGAAAGTGTGTATGTAGGAGAACCATAACCTCTATAAGAATAGACCTTAACGTAGTAGACACCTGGCAACAAACGTCTGGAAATATGCTCATCTCGGTTTGACCCAGCCGTGGACGATGTCACGCTTGTAACCAAATAATCGGCAGTTTGATTTGGCTGATTTGATGCCTTGTATAAGGCGAGATCATAATCGCACTGGTCAGGAATGCCAGTTAAATAAATATCAAAATCGGCTTTCCCGTAAATAGTGAAAGTGTACCAATCCTGGCCTTTCTCCTGAGCGATATAGCCATTGATGTCGATTGATTGAAGTGTTGGAGAACCACTACTTGAATAATGGGTGAAATCCCAGCCATTGGACATTATTGGCCCGATGCCCTGGGCCGTTGCTGGAGAATCGTTATCCCCACTCTTCTCCGTGGTGAACCAATAAGCATCCCCTGGAGTACCGGCAACCGCAGCTTTGACTAGCCCGGTGCCAAAATCGGTGACACGAACATCCTTCTTTTCTTGGATGAAAGCATCGTTGCCCACTTTTTGGGCGTTTGTTGGGTTGGCCTTGGCTTCTGCCAGACCATTGTTGAGGTAGTGACCGGTGCCAGCCGTGCTAGATAGTGCTACGGCTAATGCTGCCAGTCCTAAAACAAGTCTCATTTTTGTTTCCTCCTTTATATGGACTGTTTTATCGCTCGAAAGAGAGTGACAAGGCATGCTTAAAAATAATGGCTGAACTCCACTTTTTTGAGGAAAGACTTGGGATCCTCTCTATTTCAAACGACAGGCTGATGATAGCAATTGCATCAAAAATCTGACAACGCTTTGAGGGTAATTTTTTTCAAAGCCTAGAACCCTTCGAAAATATTTTTTTCAAAGTCTTTATTTTGCAAGAATTGAGTCAACTTAACCCTCTTTTATTTGAAAATTGCAGAGACAGTGAAAATATCCTTTAATACATTTCGCGATACTTTTTCTTTGTAATGAGTTTTCGAGAAAAAAGACCCTCTAATGGTGGTGCTAGGGTCTTTTCTTAGAAAGAAAGGAGAACTTTTCTTTTAATGATTTAGTTTAAGGTTTTGGAAACTTGGCTTTCGTAGAAGAGCTTCTTGCTCTCATACATTCTGTTGTC
>JAILRR010000090.1 GCA_024698065.1 Bacilli bacterium | reverse complement strand
TAAGCAAAGGAAAAGAAGGCCTCACGCTCCATCTTGTGGTGGACCGCGATAGCCCAATCTCGCTTGACGACATCGTGAAAGTAAGCGACATCATCAATCCTCTTCTCGATAAAGAGGACCCCATCAACGAAGCCTACATGCTTGACGTCTCTAGCGCCGGAAGCGAGAAACCGCTCCGTCTAGAGAAACTCGCCAAATACGTCGGTGAGTTCGTCAATGTCCACCTAATCAATCCTTACGAAGGATATAACTTCCTTGAAGGCGACCTAAAGGAAGTGACCGATGACGAAGTGAAACTCGAAATCGCCATCAAAGGCCGCAAAAAGACGCTTCTGTTAGCGCGTTCCAACATCGACAAAGCGCGCTTAGCCATAAAGTTCTAAGAAAGGAAATGACAACCATGGAAGAAGAGAAAAAGGAAATGAACTTCAGCGAACTCATCAACCTCATCGCTGAAAACAAAGGAATCAGCCGCGATTCCGTCCTTGCCGCACTTAAAGAGGCCATGGAGACCTCTTACATCAAGTTCCTCAAAGGCGGAGATGACGCCATCGTCGAAGCCAAGATCATCGAGGAAGAGGATGGCAGCGTTCACGCCACCCTTTGCCAAAAGAAGAAGATCGTCAAAGAAGTCGAAGACGATTACCTCGAGATCGGCAAAGAGGACGCCAAAGAGGATGCTGAGGCCACAATCGCCCATCTTGAAGAAGAGATCGATTACCTCAAACGTCCAAGAGGCGAGGAAAAGAAAGAGAAAGAAGACCTCAAATATCTCCTTGCTCTCGTCAAAGAAGAGAAGAAGAACATCAAGCTCAACAACTTCTATAGCATCTATTGCCCTCTCAACGAACTTACGAAGCTCACCGCTGTGAGCATCCGCACCATCCTTCGCAACAAGATCGGCGAAGCGGAAAGAGTCGCTCTCTATGACATCTACAAGGATCACATCGGAGAGATGCTCACCGGCATCGTCGAAAGAAGCGATGAGAAAGGTGTTGCCATCAAGGTTGGAAGAACCGTCATCGAGCTCAACAAGAAAGATATGATCGGCGATGAGTACTTCAAGCCAGGCGAGACCATCAAGGTCTACATCCAAGAGGTCAAGAGCGTCGAAGTCGACGGCGTCAACAAAGGACCTCAGATCGAAGTCACCCGTTCAAGCGAAGGGTTCTTAAAGAGACTCTTCGAAGAAGAAATCCACGAGATCTATGAAGGCGTTGTCATCATCAAAGGCATCGCCCGTATCGCTGGCCTCCGCAGCAAAGTGGCCGTCTATTCCACCAAAGAGGACATCGATCCTACCGGCGCTTGCATCGGTCAGGGTGGCAGCCGTATCCAGAAGATCGTCGCTCAGCTTGGCAACAGCCACGAAAAAGAGAAGATCGATATCATCCCATATAGCGAGGATCCATCCCTTTATATTGCTGAAGCCCTCCGCCCAGCTCAGGTTGTTGGCGTTGCCATCAAACCTGAAGATGAGGAAGAAGGCAAATCCGCCATCGCCGTTGTCAAAGACGACCAGTACTATGTCGCTCTTGGCAAAAAGAACGCCAATATCCGCTTAGCCAAGAGACTCACTGGCTATTCCATCGAAATCTATGAGGAAGGCAATGCCGCCAAAGATGGCATCGAATACGAGACCATCGAAGATATCCGCGCCAGAGTCGAAGAAGAGAAACGTGCCAAAGACCGCGTTAACTACGCTGAGCGTTCTCTCCGCCTTGCCGAGGAGCGTGAAGCCCTCCGTCAGGCCGAAGAAGCCGAGAAAGCCCTTGCCGCCCAAGAGGAAGAGGAGGCAGTTGAGGAAACCCCAGTTGTCGAGGAGACCCCAATCGTTGTCGCCAAACCTGCTGTCACCAAAGTCAAGCCAGCTAAGATCCTTGATGAGGTTGAGCCTTTGAAGGAAGAGCCTGTTAAGGAAGAAGAGCCAGAAGTCAAAGTCGAAGTCAAGACCACGACCTCTCTCGATGAACTTGAGAAATCCCTCAACAACAAGTCCGAGAAGAAAGTCGAGACTGGCAAGAAACACTCCGTCAAGAAAGAGGAGAAACGTCCTCGCAAGATCAGTGAGAAGGAAATCGCCCATGAGAAACCTCTTGAGCCTCTTACCAACGTCATGCCGATCTACACCGAGGAGGAGCTCGCTGAAGTAGAAGCCGAAGAAGAGAATGAGGCCGATTACTACAACGAGGAAGATGAGAACCTCGAGTACGAGTACAACGACGAGTACGACGACGATCTCAGATAATGAAAAAACAAAGCGAAAGAACGGATATCGTCTCACGCACCATTTACCCGCGTGAGACCCTTCTCCGCTTCGTCATCAAGGATGAGAAACTCATCCTCGATAAAGAGAAAAGCCTCCCTGGACGAGGGGTTTATCTCAAGAAAGGTAATGGAAAGGACGCCATCAAGAAAGCCTCCTTCAATCGTTACCTACATCGTCCGTTAAGCAAAGAAGAAGAGGAACTTATCGAGAAGCTATGAGCCTTAATGACGCGCTAGGATTCTTAGGTCTCTTATATCCGACTCACCAAGTCATCATCGGTGAGGAGCTTCATAAGAGAATGGATGAGGTTTCCCTCATCGTGGCCGCAACCGACCTCGATAGTGGTGAATCTCTCCGCACCCTCGGAAGAATCAAACGCGCCCATAAGCCTTTGTCCCAAAGCTTCAAAGCCTCGGAACTTGGCAAGGCCCTTGGCCATGCTGAGATCAAATTCTTAGGCATCATCGGCAAAAAAGCCGCAATGAGTTATCTTCTTAAGATCAAGAAAGGAGAATAGAATGAAAAAACCGCAGTTCAATAACAAGAAAGGTGGCCAAAACAAAAACCATAACGGTTTCCGTCAGGCCAACTTTGAGTCCCACCCGAAGAAGAAAGAGGACTTCGCCAAAGTTAACGGCGGCGTCTTCGTCTATTCCAAGCCTCTTACGGTCGCTGAGCTTTCCAAAGCCATCAACGTCCCGATTCCAAACATCATCAAATACATGTTCATGAACGGCAAAGCCGTCACCATCAACCAGCTTCTTGATGATGAGATGATCGGAACCATCTGCTTAGAGTATGGCTATGACTTCAAGAAAGAGGAAATCGTCGATGCTGAGCACTTCGAAGACCTCAAGATCGAAGATGATCCAGCTTCTTTGGTCGAGCGTGCCCCAGTCGTTTCCGTCATGGGCCACGTTGACCATGGTAAGACTTCGATCATCGATGCGATCAGACACAGTGACTTAGCCGCTCACGAAGCTGGTGGCATCTCCCAAGCCATCGGTGCTTACCAGAAAGATTACAAAGGAAAAAAGATTACCATCATCGACACTCCAGGGCACGAAGCCTTCACGGCTATGAGAGCCCGTGGTGCGGATGCGACCGATATCACCGTCCTTGTCGTCGCTGCCGATGACGGCGTCATGCCACAAACCATCGAGGCCATCAACCACGCGAAAGCGGCTGATTGCGAAATCATCGTCGCCATCAACAAAATGGATAAGCCAGGCGCTGATCCAGATAGAGTCAAGAATGAGCTTATGGCCCATGATGTCATCGCCGAAGATTATGGCGGTGAGGTCATGACAGTCGAGGTTTCTGCCAAAACTGGCAAAGGCATCAACGATTTGCTCGACGCCATCTTGGTTAAGGCTGAGATGATGGAACTCAAAGCCAACCCAAATAGATACGCGATCGGCACCGTCCTTGAAGCCAAACTCGATAAGGGCGAAGGTCCAAAAGCCACCCTCCTTGTTCAAAACGGAACCATCGCCGCGAGTGACTACGTCGTCGTCGGCGAGATCTATGGCAAGATCAGAAGGATGACCAATGAATACAATGCCGTCCTCAAATCCGCTGGCCCATCGACCCCGGTAGCCGTCACTGGTTTATCCGCCGTCCCTATGGCAGGTGACCGTTTCATGGCTTTCCCAACTGAGAAAGAAGCCAAAGAGATTGCCGAAAGACGTGCTCTTGAAAAGCAAAAGCAAGAAAGAGGCGCCAATGCTGCCATGTCTCTTAATGACCTCAATAACCTCGTCAACGCTGGCAAAGTCCAAGACGTCAATATCATCATCAAAGCCGATACGGAAGGTTCCGCTGAGGCCATGAAAGCCAATATTGAGAAGCAGAGCAACGAGCAAGTCAAGATCAAGGTTTTAGCCGCCAGCGCTGGCGCTATCAACGATAGTGACCTTCTCCTTGCCCAAGCCTCTCGCGCCATCATCTACGGCTTCAACATCAGACCTGATGCCAGAATCTCCGCTAAAGCGCAAGAAGCCGGTGTCGAAATCAGAACTCACCGTATCATCTACGAAGTACTCGAAGAAATCGAGGCCCTCGTCAAAGGTATGTATAAGGCTGAGAAAGTCGAGAAAGTCACCGGTCAGGCTGAGATCAGACATATCTATAAGATTTCGAAGATCGGCACCATCGGTGGTTCTTATGTCACGAGTGGCATCATCAAAGCCGGAAGCAAGATCCGTCTCCTTAGAGCGGGCGTTGTCACCTATGAAGGTGAACTCGCTGGCTTAAAGAGATTTAAAGACGACGCCAAAGAAGTCAAAGAAGGATACGAATGCGGTATCTCCATCAAGAACTATAACGATATCAAAGAAGGCGACATCGTCGAAGGCTACGAGATGGTCGATAAGGAGTAGTTATGGCAGATAGAAATGGCAGAATCAAAGCCGTCATCGCTAGAAACATCTCCGACATCTTGATGTTCGAGCTTAAGAACTCGCATATCGGAATGCCTTCCGTCAACGAGGTCATCGTCTCTAACGATTACTCGAATGCAAAGATCTATGTTTCCTTCCTTGGAGCGAAATACCCTCAACAAAACCTTGCCGAGCTTAACCGCTGCAAAGGTTATGTGAGGAGCTCTCTTGCGAAGAAAATGGACCTCCGCAAAGTCCCTGAGCTCACTTTCCTTCTTGATGATATCTTCTATAAAGAGGAACGTATCAACGCCGCCCTTAAAAGAGAAGAAGAGCAGATTGAGAAAGCTCATAAAGAGAACAAATAAAGAACTTCTATAACAAGAGTGGGGTTAGGCCATAGGCCTTCCCCCCTTTTTTATTTATCTTCTTTGGAAAAAGTGTACAATAAATTTGTTAAGCAAATTCTTAATAATAGTAGGAAGGTTATCACTTTAATCTCCTCCTAAGAAAGGAACTCTTTTTAGATGAAAAAGTTTTTGAAAGTCCTTGCGGTCTTATCCATCCCGATGATGACCGTTAGCTGCTCAAGAAATGGTGGCAGTAGCACTGCGAACGGTTCTTCCAAAGCAGCTGAATCGGGATCGTCCGCATCCGCTTCAGATGTCGTTGCTAACACCTCGTCCAACGTCTCCATCGTTGACGAATGGGAAGAAGGATGGACATATGACGCTACAAATCACTGGCACGCCTCCAAGGATGGCACCAAGAAGAAAGACGTCACCGCTCACACGTTTAGTGATTGGAAGACCGAGAACTTAGGCACTAAGCTTAATGATGCTCGCTTCAATTATTCAAACGTTAAATACAAAGAATGCAGTGTCTGCCACGCCATTCAGGTCGATAGCACCCACTCTGTTCTTCCAGAAATCAGATTCAACTACGATGCGACCGATCCAAACGCCAACTTCGCGACTGCTGCAAGAAGCACCGACGTCACCCGTCCAAGCGTAGACGGAACCATCACCATCACCAATGGCGGAAGCTATAACACGACAGAACCTCTTGTCGCCACGATGAAAGTCAGAGGCAACCAGACCGCTGGCTTCGATAAGAAGGGTTTGCAGATCAAATTCGATAAGAAGCAGAAGCTCTTTGGCCTCAATGGCGATCAGAAGTTCAAGAAGTGGGTCCTCCTTGGCGACGCCAAAGATACCACCCTTTCGAGAAGCGCCTTAGGCTTAACCATGGCCAAAGGCATCATCGCCGACGATTCCAAAGTCTGGGCCACCGACTTCACACCTGTCTCCGTCTATCTCAACGACACTTACTGGGGCATGTATATGCTCGCTGAGCAAAAAGAAGTCAAAGATGGCCGTATCAAACTCCCTGAGGTTGATGATGCTGAGACGTCAGTCAACATCGGTTACAACTTCGAGCTCGACTACTATGCCAAGAACGAAGCCCAGAAAGGCGCCGATGGCGATCCAACCTTCGAAATCAGCTATGGCAATTACTTCAACCAGCAGAGCTACAACATCGAGAGCTGCTTAGCCAATTCCGGTTTAGGCGTCGTCAAGACCTACACCATGAACTCCGATATCACCGATAGCACCGCCGGAGAAAACCAACAGACCAATGCTAGCAATAGCAACCAAGTCAATTGGATGAAGAATAGGCTTCAGGCTCTCTTCAATGTCTTGGCGGAGGCTTCCAAAAACAAAGTCGCCAAAGACATCAACGCTGACAATCAAGTCATCGCCGCTCCAAGCGGCACAACCCTTAAGCAGGCTATTGAGAAACACTTCGACCTCAACGCTTGGGCCGAAGGCTTCATCATCAACGCCGTCTGCTTACCACCAGATGTCGGTTATTCTTCCTTCTACATGTCTTTTGACAATAGTGCCGATGGAGACAAGAGGTTAAGATTCGATAACCCATGGGATTTTGACTCCAACTTCGGTAACAGAAGAGGCTTCATTGAGCAACCAGATGTCTCCAATGGTGGCAAGGATCCTTACTTCATGGACAGAACCGCCAATATGTGGCTTCAATTCTTAGGCAAGATGGACTTCTTCATGAATGACTATGTCAAGCCAAAATGGAATGCCGCAAGACAGAACGGTGTCTTCGAAGACATGATGAACGTCGCTAAGACTTACTACGCCTATTATGATGGCGAGTACGCCAAGAACTTCACCAAGTGGACAACCACTCAGGCTTCTGACCAAAACGTCGCCAGTTACTTCAATGGCGATGGCGTCCGCTCTGGCGAGCTTAGAAAGCCGTTCGTCAACGTGAGTGAACGCAAAGATGCTCAGATAGAGACTCTCAACTGGTTGGCCAAACGCGTTAACTATCTTGAGAGCAAATGGGTAGCAAATAGCACCAGAACACCTCTTCCAACTACCAAATAAGGTTTGAAACAAAAAAAGAGCAGCGGGTGATGAACTCGCTGCTTTTCTTTATTTCTTTATGACTTTTGTGGAGGCCGGAGACTTCCTTCCTTCCAAAATCGTTTCCTTGAACCCCATTTTCGTAGCAAGGGATTTATTGCCAAAAACGTAGAAGTGGACGGGATTTATTCGCTCCGAAATCTTTTCCATGAGGAATGAAACCCCCTCTTTTAATTTCTCTTTGTCGCCAGAGATATTAAAGAGAAGGACTTTGTGAGAGCTCAAATGGCGGTAAGAAACCTCACCAACTCTCTTGTGGTTCCACAAAACGAGATAATCGACTTCACCCTCTTTTTTCTTTTTCGTAGATAATTGGGTGTTTCTCATATCATCAGGGGAGATCACTGGACGAATCGACAAAGAAGGGTTCTTCTCATGAACGTATTCGATATTTGGGAAATAGAGATTGAAGGCTTCATAGTTGCTTAAAAGATTACGAAGGTTCATGACGCTTTCAGGATGATCTTTGTAGAGCTTCTTGACGAAGTCTTTGGTGACCTCTCTTTCGGTATGTTTATTGGCTGGGCAATTAGTGTCAACGATAGGAAGGTTTTCTTCAGCGGCCATATGGACTAGATACCATTCGTGGCAATAGATGAGAGGTCTAATGAAAGTGATGCCCGCTCTCTCTAGAGTCATCTTTGGATCGAATGTGGCAACTCTTCCTCCATGGACAATATTCATGAATAAAGTTTCGACCGAATCTTCATTATGGTGGGCAAAAGCAACTTTGTTGCAACGAAGTCTTTTTGCTTCTGCATTGATTGCGGCTTTCTTCATCCTTGAGCAAATCGAGCACGGAAGATGGCCATCAGGTTTCTTGTGAGCTTTTAAAACATCGTAGACGAATTTACTGTCAACCACAGATAGTTTTGTTCCACATTCCTCAGCGAACTTTTCGAGCTTCTTGATCTCATTTCTGTCAAAGTCAAAACCAAGGTCGAGGAAGATTGGGTGGACGGTGAATTTCTTCTTTGAATAGAGGGTATATATCGAAAGGGCCTTAAGGAGGCAAAGCGAGTCTTTTCCTCCAGACACTCCGACGGCGATTCTATCTCCTTCGTCAATGAGGGCGAAGTCGAGATCGGCCTTTCTTAGTGATGATAGTACGTTACGGATGTAAGCCATGGGGA
>JAILRR010000076.1 GCA_024698065.1 Bacilli bacterium | reverse complement strand
AGAGGACAAAAAGAAAATGAGCACTTGGCCCATTTTGAATATGAAGTGGTGGGTGTTATAGGTGTCGAACCTACGACCTCTTCCGTGTGAAGGAAGCGCTCTCCCGCTGAGCTAAACACCCTCCTAAATAAATAAGCTCCGATCTCTCGGAGCCTAAGAAGCAGAATGGTGGGCCTTAATGGGCTTGAACCATCGACCTCACGCTTATCAAGCGTGCGCTCTAACCAGCTGAGCTAAAGGCCCACAATCGTGCGTTTTCCGACATAGTCTACCGAAAGCGCCCTATTAATATACAACCTCTCAAAATTGTAGGCAAGAATTAAACAATCTTTGTGGTCTTTCTGCTTACTGTTAAGACCTTTTGTTCCCTCTCCATCCCAACGAGTTTAAAGAGTTTCTCTTCCTCTAAAGTATCTAGGAATCGGCATTCTCCAACCTCGAGGTCTCCTAGTTCGAGGAAAGCGAACTTTGTTCTTCTTAGAGCGATGACCTTATATCCTCTTCTATAGAAGATGCGTTTAATCTCATGGTATTTGCCCTGCGAAAGGACGATTCTTAGTTCCTCTTTGCTCCCTCTATATTCCAAAGATTCTGGCTTAATCATCTCTCCATCGAAATCAGTTCCAACATTGATGATGTCGTTGAAGTCTTCGTCGCTTATTGGCTTATCGAGAGTGAGCTCATATTCTTTCTTAACTCCGTACTCTGGAAGAACAAGCCTATTGGTCAATCTTCCGATATCACTAAAAAGGATAAGGCCTTCGGTATCTTGATCGAGTCTTCCTGAAAGGATGGCTCTATCTCTAAGTTCCTCAGGAATGAGCCTAAAGATGCTAGGGTATTTCTCATCGATGCTTGAGGACATATATCCTTTTGGTTTGTTAAGCATGATGACGAAGTGATAGACGTAGGGGACTTCTTTGCCCTCAAATTCGATCTTGCTTGACGGGTGGACGATGAAGTTTGGATCATCGATGGTTTTGCCATCAACCTTCGCAAGGCCATGGCGGATGGCTTTGATGACTCTTCGCTTGGCAGCCACTTTGGCAGTGGAGAGATAGTCATATAAAGTGAGAGTTTCTTCTTTCATCAGAACAATTATAGAGGATATTCGATAGGCGTTTGACTTATACTTTCCATATGGGAATGAGCAAATCATTGAAAATGCCTCCTTTTTGGAATTGGCTGAAAGGTTTCATTTCATCCTTCCAGAAGTCCAAATGGAGATATTTCGTCTACTTCGCTCTTTTTGTCGCCTACCTATACGCTTATTTCTTTTTTCTATGTGGCGTACCCAAATGGGCCGATGACCCTTTCGCCTACAAAGATGAGAATGGCCATCTCATAGCCGGATGGATAATGCTCATCTCCGTCATTCTTGCGGTCGTCTACCTCATATATAAAGCAATTAGAAGGACAATCACTTTCTCTTCCGTCTCGAAAGCCATCATCTTCATCGCTTTGAATGCGATGGTTTATTATGGCTTCTCAATACCCGTCAATTGCTCCTATAACAAAAACGATTGGTGGGTTGGAACCCATCAAGGATCGCATTGGGAAATCGTCGTTCATATGTGGGATGAAGGTCCTTTTGCCGCGCCTCCACTAAAAGCAGACGGGACATATGACATCGCCAATCAGTATTATCAGCAGAAGCTTTGGCATTATAGTGTCACCCTTTGGGCCAAATTCCATAACCTTTTCTTCGGCGGGATTTCTACTGATCCGATTCCTTATTTCGCTAACAAAGGATGGGTCAATTTCACTTACCGCATGGACCTTGCTTTCGAGACGATAAAGATCTTCCAGGCCATGCTTGGTTTCTGGATCTATTTCTTCACCTACAAGATCTTCGAAAGCTTAGGCCTTAGGAAATGGAGACTCACCATGGCGACATTCTTGTTCTGTTTCTTGCCTTTCTACGCCTACCTTCCTTTCATCTACAACAACGATGCGATGTCTTTGATGTTCGCTTTGATGTCGCTATATTTCGCTCTCCGTTATTTTAGGAGCGAGAAGCTTCTTGATCTCATTGTTGTGGCGGTGGCGATGGGACTAGGAATGATGAGCAAGATCAATGCTGTCCTCTTCGCGGTGCCGATCGCCTTCATCTTCCTTTATGACCTCATCGTCAGGATCAAGCGCAAAAAAGGCATCAAAAAGTTCATCTTCCAGATGTGCGTTTTCGCTCTTATCGTTTTTCCTCTTGGGCTTTGGTATCCGATCTTTGAGAAGGTCACCTATAACGAGCCTTTCGGATATGTCCTATATCCAGGGGATGAGTATAGTGGCAACTTCATCGACGTTTCTTTCTTCGGAGCATACAACCGTTATGTCGCCATACTCACTTCCGATTTCTTCACATCTCCATATAAGAGAGATTGGGGAGCGACCATTCCAGCGAGCCTTGGCAACGTCGACTTCAATATCTGGACTGGCTTATTCAAGTCCGCCTTGTTTGGGGATTGCATTGTTGATTCGTGGCAAAAAGGTCCTTTGCACGTCTTCGCTAAGGTCACTCCGTACATCCAGTGTTTCTGGCTGATGGTCATCCTTGCTTTCTTCATTTTGCTAGGGGCAAAGCTCTTGGCTCTTATTCTTAAGCGCTTCAAGAAAACGAATTATCCGATGGGGATACTCTTGGCCATCTTCTTCTTAACCGCTTATGCCAATTACGTCTATTTCTGCATCAGTTTCCCATTCACTTCGACGATGCATTTCAGATACGCATCGATGTTCATGTTCCCTGTTTTCTATGTGATATGCGCCAAAGTATCCCCAATCAAAAATGACGATGTCTCTCTGAAGAGACAATTAGAACCAATAGAACGATTTCTATAGAGGTTTTTAGGGGTCAATGTTAGGATTATTAACGCGTCGCAGGATTGGCGTAATGGCAGCCGCGTAAGACTTAGGATCTTATGGGGAAACCCGTGGGGGTTCGAGTCCCCCATCCTGCACCAATGAGTGTTAATGAAGGCTGGTACCTTGGTATCGGCCTTTTTTTTTGCTAGTCCGATGACAGCCGATTAGTAGACGATGTAATTGAATCCGTATCCGTTGAGACTGGCCGAAATCGAATAATTGACCACGTTTTCATTTCCTGCACGCATTTCCGTGTTGTTTTCGGTAACGCATGTCACTGAAGCCGCTATTCTCTTTTTTGTTGTCTGGGCGAAATACGTGCTCTCGTATTTCGTGAGGGTTATCCTTTCGCCGCTTACGTTCTGCTTAACTACGCAAATGACGTTTAAACCGACACTACCCATTATCTCTTCATAGTCACTTGGAAGAATGGCCGTTACGCTGAAAGTGATTGATTTGAGGTCGCTAGCAATCCTGATATTTAGGCTATCTTCATCAAATTCGATCATTTCGCCGGTGAATTTTGTGACCACTCTCTCTTTTTCGATGATGTTTAGCGTGAAAGGCAAAGTGGCCTCAACGCCTTTATTCGTGACCGAAAGGAGAAGTGGGTATTCCCCAACCTGACTTAGGTCATATGTTCCGGTTTTGACGGTGATTGAAGAAGTGATATCCGAATCGTCATCGCCTGCGAATGCGCTGATGCCTAAGGCATTCCAATCAAGGCTCTGGTATTTTCTGGCAGCGATATCGAGCTTAAGCTCTTCTTTCTCTTCCTCTTCGTAAACGAAATAAGGCTTTTCGTTCTCGATGATGTTCAAAGTGAATTTGTCTTGCCTTGGCCTTCCTCTTTCGTCGATATAGACTCTAGCGGTCACTTCGACGCTTCCGCTTTTCTTTGGGATGAAGGAACCGTTATCAAGAACTTCGATCGTGTCTTCTTCTGAGAAAGTGTATTCGACTAATGCGTCACTAGGGGAGACACGGTAAGGCATCTCATAGGTGTTCTTTGTTCTGTAATATGTCTCTATCTCCAAAACCTCGTGCTCTTCTGCGCATGTGGCGACCCTGACTGTTATCTCATCGCTATATTGCTTATAAGTCGCTTTGAGGGTGACAACGCCATTGGACATACCTTTTGCGCGACCCTGACTGTCGATATGAAGTATGCTTTCGTCTGAGCTTTCCCATGTGGCCACAAACGTATAGAAAGCATCTTTGCCTTCTTCGTTTTTCCCTTCGGCAAGGAATTGGTGGCCTTCTTCCCCGATGAAGACATAATCGGTCGTGAAATAATCTCTCCATTCTGGCTTGATCTTGAGGTAGCCTCTATCCCCCGTAATAACGGAAGAGGAAGAAGATGAACCTTCTTCTTTAGGCACGAGAAAATCACAAGAGCTCCCCACAAGGAGGAAGGAAAGGAAGAAGAGTGTGCCTATCTTTTTCATCTCGCCTTTATTCTAGCGCATTGCGCAAATAAAAGAAGCGACAGGGGAAAGGCAAAAAGAAAAGCCCGACTAGGCGGGCCTTTCGTTTTAGCTTAACGATGAATAGAGGTTATTGATCTTGGTTTCAAGGTCAGCGACACTCATCATCTTTCCGGCTAAGAGCATCTTCGTCAGAAGATCGGTGTTCACGGACGAGATGACCTTTGAGATTTCGATGATCGTTTTGGGAACCATTCACGATAGCGCCCAAATTGAAGTTCTTGAAAAGAGCTTTTTCATACTTATCGCCTTTGCGTTACCAAAAGTGTAAAGATTCCAGTGGCACAACTCTGCCATACGTGTCAGGGAAGTCCCTAAAAAGTTTCTTACTGTTTCGTTTGAAAAGATAAGAGAAACCCTCTATCTTATATGCAGTTAGGCATAACTAACTAGAGGTAAAAACAATGACTGTATATTACGCTTCAAGAACCGGCAACGTCGAAGCCATGATTGGAAAACTTGGCATCACTGCTACCAAAATCGAAAGCGGGGATGAAGTGGCCGAGTCCGATTTCGTCCTCATCACCTACACCGACGGATATGGGGATATCCCAGCCGAGGTTGACGCTTTCCTTGCCAACAACTCGTCTCACCTTAAGGGCGTCATCGCAAGCGGTGACACCGCCTATGGAGAAGCTTTCTGCGGTGCTGGCAAAGCCATCGCCGAGAAATATGGCTGCAAAGATCTTCATCATTTTGAAAACGATGGAACCGATGAAGATGTTGAGGCCATCTTAAACTTAGTCAAATAGCGCAACTCGCCTTTGTTTGGTAAAAGCCTGGCTCTACTCCAGCCAGGCTTTTTTCTTTTCCTTTAAAAAAGCCCAGCGAACTGAATCACTGGGCAATTTCTAATCGTCAGTTGTTGATTAGGCGGCTGGGGTGAAGAGGAAGCTGTCGAGCATGAAGTTGGAATCAGCGGTTTCAGCGCCGATGACTTTGAAGGTCATGGTGTTGTTAGCAGCAAGAGTGACGGTGCCAAGATCAAGGCTCTGGTTTGATCTGGTATAAGCCCAAGCTTTGCCAGCAAGGTTAACAGCGACGTTATTGATCTTGATTTCAGCATCCTGGCTGAGATCGGTGATTTCGTGATCCTGGTTGAAGTTTCTGCCAGTCATGGTCAAGTTGTAGTTGCCAGGATTGGCAGCTATGAAGGTGTAGGTCAAGGTTGTTCCAGTTGGGAGGACACGGACATAAGCGCCGCCGCTGCTGGAAGTCTTGTAGGATGGGACAGTCGCGCCATCGGTGTATTCAACGAGAGTTGATTCACTTTCGGCTTCGATAAGAACCTCAGATGGGTTGGTGACGGTGACGGTGACTCTATTTGGGAGCATGCCATCTTTGGAGATGGTGATGGTTGCAGAACCTTTGGCAACGCCAGTGACGGCGCCGGTGTTTTCATCAACGGTGGCAACTTCGGTGTTGGAAGAAGCGTATTTGACACCAGTTTCGGTGCAGTTGATGTTCGCGGTTGCGCCAATAGCGACAGTAAGTTGGTCAGCACCTTCTGGGAGGGCGATCTTCTCTTTTGGTGCGGCTGGTTTGGAAGTGATGGTCGTAGCGGCTTTCGCGTAGACGAAGAAGTTGTCGAGATATGGGCTTTCTTCGACAAGGAATTCGATCTCTAAGACGTTGTCACCCTTAATTAAGTTAGCCTCGCCGAAGGAAACTTCCTGGAAGGTGTAGTTGCCGGAAGAGTCATCTGACTCGTATCTCTGGCCAGCCAAATTAAGCTGGGTTCCGTTGAGTTTGATTTTCCAAACGTCGGCTAAGTTGACGGAGTTGTTGCCGCCCATTGAGGAAGTGAGCTCAGCGGCAACGGCTTCAGTTGAGTTGAAGGTTAAGGTTTCCTTATCGCCGGTGCCCTGATAACCGATGCATTCGCCACCATCAGCCTGTGTTTTGCTATAGACAGGGGTGTCGCCAGGACCACGGTTGTTTCTGGTGTAGGAACCATCGACAGAATAGTGATCGGCATCTTTCCAGTCGATCTTAGCGGTTGGGGCAGGTCTCACGACACTGATGGTGATTGCGCCATCTTTGAAGCCTTCTTTTTTGGCGTTGATGACGACAGAACCAAGGGCTTTAGCGGTAACTAAGCCAGTAGCAGAATCGACAGTGGCGATGTTTTCGTTTTTGCTCGACCAGGTGACGCCTTCTTTGTCGGCGGTCAACTTGAGCGTGCCGCCGACGAGAATTGATTTGACGTTGTCGGCAGCGGTGATTTTGATTTGTTCCATCTTGGAAGCTGGGGCGCTTGTAGAAGCGGCGCTTCCATCAGTCGAGGTTTCACCATTACCTTGACAGCCTGCGATGCCAACCATTAAGGCGAGCGCAGCAAATGGTAATACGATTTTCTTTTTCATCTTTGGAAAAAGCTCCTTTCTTTCTGTGCCGTATTAAGCACTAAAAACCCCCAAACACAAAAGATTTCCACCACTAAAGTATTAGGGATTTTTGATAGCCTTATGTTGCATTATTTTGAATTACAATTCAACGCTGTCGGTAAAATGTTCCGCGATAATCGAAGAAAATCTTTTCAAAATCTATGAAAAATGTAAGCGCTATGAAAGACTATCTGGATGATAGAACCATCTCTTTTGCGTATTCGAGCTGTTTTTCGGTGACGGTTCCCCCAGAGATGAGGTAGGCGACTTGGTTGATTTTTTCATCAAGAGAAAGCTCTTTGATGTGAGCATAGGTTCTTTCGCCTTTCACCTCTTTTGAGATGAGGATGTGGTGGTCGCTTAAAGAAGCAACCTGTGGCATGTGGGTGATCGAGATGACCTGGCTGGAAAGAGAGATCTCTCTGATCTTCTTTGCGACGGCTTGCGCGGACTCGCCGCTTACACCTGTATCGATTTCGTCAAAGATGACGGTTGGGATTCTATTGGCTTTGATGAGGGTGGCTTTGAAAGCAAGCATGATTCTCGCTGCCTCACCTCCAGAGATGACTTTGCCAAGGCTCTTCATGCCTTCGCCGACGTTTGTTTCAATTAAGAAGTCGAGGGTGTCTAAGCCATCCTCTTTGAGGATTGAATCGTCTTTGGCGTCGTTTTTAAGGAAGTCGACTTTGAAAGTCGCGTGGAGACGAAGGTCATCCATGTTCCTTTCAAGCTCTTTCTCGATAGAAGAAGCGGTTTTCTTTCTGATGGTTGTGAGTTCTTCGCCTTTGGCTTTGCATTTCTTGAAGGCTTCTTCCATCTCTTTTTTCTTTTCTTCGAGACTAAATTCGAAATCTTCTTTGTTGCCTAATGTTGAAGCGAGTTCGTCTCTATAGGCGATGAGTTCTGGAATGCTCTTTTTGTACTTCCTCTCAAGAGAGGTGAGGTCGGAATCTCTTTGCTGAAGCTCATCTAACCTATCTGGATCGTAATCGATGTCCCTGAGGTCTTTCTTGAGGGTGTCGACCATATCGACAATCTCGTAATATTTCTCATCGAGAGAGGCTTGGGTTTCTTGGTACTGAGGTTGATATTTGACGAGCTTTCCAAGAATCTGATTCAGCTCATACATCTTGTCGAGGAAATCGCTATGGATGATTTCTTCGGCTTCCTGGGAGAGAGAATAGACCTTGTCGTAATTGGAAAGGAGAGAAATTTCAGACTGGATTTCTTCTTGCTCTCCTTCTTTTAAGGCCATGCCTTTAAGTTCTTTGTACTGGAACTCATAGAAGTCACGGTCTTCATCGATTTTCTGCTTTTTGGCGAGAAGGTCTTCGTATTCTTTCTTTTTCTCTTTGTAGGCTATAAGCAAGGAGAGGTAGTCCCTCTTGTAAGAAGAAATGAGTTCATTAGAAAAACCATCGATGATGCCAAGATAGTTCTCAGGATTAAGAATCTTCTCGAAGTCGAATTGGCTATGGATGTCAGCGAGATATTTGGAAATCTTAAGAAGGTCTTGGAGGGTGATGGAAACGCCGTTAACTTTGATTTTTGTTCCGGATTTGCTGAGGATGCGGCTCACGACGATCTCACCATCATTCTCAGGGATTTCTAAGGACAAAAGGATGGCGTTCAGATTTTTGTTCTTAACTCTGAAGACCCCTTTGATTGAGGCTGACTCTTCTCCTTGGCGGATGAGCTCGTTTGAGGCTCTCGCTCCTAGAAGGAGAGAAAGGGAATCAATAACCAAACTCTTTCCAGCGCCCGTCTCGCCTGTGAGAACGGTAAAACCTTCTCCAAAGGAGACGTCTATATTCTCAATGATTGCGAGGTTTGTGATGGTTAAACGTTGTAGCATTAAGACAATTCTAATGATTGTTTCTCTTAAAGAGAATGGTTTTGATTAACGTTTTTTGCCTTCTTTGAGTTTGTATTGAAGGAATCTCTGGTCAAAGTCGGTGACAAAGCCAGAACGCATTGGGGCTTTGAGTTCGACGAAGCCGATGAGACCAGTTGGTTCAAGGATTTTGTATGAGGTCTCGAAAGCGTTCTTCTCATAGGTCTGATCCTCAACATCGATTTGGTTAGGGGAGCCGATGATGATCATCTTGGAGTTGCTTCCTAGACGAGTGGCTAAAGTGTGAAGCTCATCGAGAGTGAGGTTTTGGGCTTCGTCGACGATGAGGATGGCGTCACTAAAGGAACGTCCTCTGATGAATTCAGGAGCGATTGGGATGATGTCGCTAGGGAGATTCTCGTAGAGAGGCTTATTCTCATCGGTGAATTTCGCGTTTCTTTTTGGTTCTCTATAAGGTGAAGCGGCATCTTGCTTCACGTTGGCCATGAGGTGGTTGTAGTTATCAAGGAGAGGTCCGAGGTATGGGCCATATTTGTCCTCTTCTGTGCCTTTGAGATAGCCAAGGCGGTGTCCGATTTCGACTGGTTCCCTGACGTAATAGACGTTCTTGTACTTCTTCTTGCTTCCTTTAGAACGGACAAGATGAAGAGCCGCTGCGAGAGCGGTAAAGGTCTTTCCGGTTCCAGCGTCTCCTTTGCAGAAGACGATCGGCATTAGATTAGGTTCGATATTGATTAGGCGTATCAGCTCTTTCTGTTCGGGGTTTTCTCTGAAATCAAATCCAAAAATGACGTAAGCTGAATTGTCCATTAAATGCTTCCTTTTATTTGATACAAAGATTTTAGCACGAAATTGATTTCCCACGGAACACCGATTCTTGCTTGCTGAACATCCTATTATTACTGCTAAGGGCAAATAGTGCCTTGAACAAATTGGCCGCCCCAAAACAAAGAGGCGGCCTTTCTTTTTCTTTCTCCTCTCTTTGAATATAGTCTAAAATTTTCGAGTATAGAGTTAGATTGACACATTGATTAAACAAAAGACGTCTTTCTACATTTTACTCATATGCCAGAAGCTTATGCTGGCCTTAGATATGCGGTCCCTTTTTTCCGTAACGATGATCTGTGGCAGGGGTTTTGGAATTACACGAAAAACCTCAAAACCGCAGACAGGTTTGACTGGGAGAACACCGAAGATCTGATCGAGGAATACTTTAAGAAGGAGGATTTCGTCCTCGAGAGGATCCCTCGGCTTGTTTCTTTCTTGTCCAAAGTTGGGGAGAAGAGGTTCCGCGTCAAATTAGGCCCAAATCACAATCCGACCAAAGACTTCTGCGAGAAGTTCGCCGAAGTCCTAGAAAGCAGTTCTCTAAGTTCGACTTTCCATTACAGACTCGCTTACGAATATGTGGCGAACACCGAGATTGAGCATGAGTGGATAGGCTATATCTTCTCTTACAAAGGCCCATATAAGAAGGTCGTGCTTAGGGCGTTAAGCGATGCCTTGCTCGACCACTATATCGCTGACCCATATACGAAATACCCTCTCAGGAAAGAAGGAACTAACTACAAAAAGCTTTTCGCTCCTCTCTACAAAAGGATAGATCAGCCTGAGATGCTTCCGATTCCTCTCTATAAGGCCCTCCTATGTTGCCGTAAGGTCAGCCAAATTAGAAGGTGGACCCTCTTCACGAGAAACAACCTCGATATCGGAAGGAACGAAGAAGAGAAATCGAAAGCCATACGTTTCCTTATCCTCAACACCTTAAGAGTGGCTAAAAGCAAAAACGTCTTTGATGTTGAGACCCGCAACGAAGCGCTCAATTCTCTCCTTTTGACCAAAGACTCATCCGAGATGGAATACCAGGCGAGATTCCTTTGGAAGCTTTTAAGGAACTGCCGATATAGGGTTCAATATGTATTCTTTAGAAGATTCATCAACGATGAGCTTTTCAAAAGCAAATACAAAAAACTGATGGTCAAAAAGAATGTGAGCTTCCGTATCTTCGTTAGAGCGTATGAAGGGGACGACAGGGCCTTTCCTCATCTTTCTCTTCTCGAGCAGCTAATGGCTTACCCTCATTTGAAAGAGAATAGGAAAAAGGTTGTTCTGGAAAAAGCAAAGCAACTCATTTCAAAGCCAATTGACTGGGTGGATAGGCAGGATGAACTCTTCTATGCGCTTAAGGTAACGTCGCTAGGGGACAGGGAATTCCTTCGTAACCATATCTTCGATCCGGTTTTAGAGAAAAGCAGTTTTTTATCGAACAAACTTCGTACCTATTATCTCGTTAAACTTCATGTTCTTCGTTTCAAAAATGCCTTCAAAAAGCATTGGCATTTCTTCTTCCTCAAAATCATCTCAACGAGAATCGGATTGCTCGACTATTACCTTGGGAGAGTCTAATTCTCGAACTGAAGTTGGTAGAGCTTGAAGTAGTAGCCTTTCTTCTTCAACAAGGCTTGATGGTTTCCTTCTTCAATGATTTCGCCGTTTTGAAGGACGATGATATTGTCCGCGTGCTGAATGGTCGAAAGCCTATGGGCGACGACGAGCATTGTCCCGATGTTCTTCATCTTCTCCAAAGACTCTTGGATGAGCATCTCGGTTTCCGTGTCGATATTCGCAGTAGCCTCATCAAGAATGAGGACCTGAGGTTTATGGAGGACGGTTCTAGCGAAAGAAAGAAGCTGCCTTTGTCCGCTAGAGAAGTTGGCTCCACCTTCTATGACTTCCTCATTGTAGGTGTCTGGTAATTTCTCAATGAAACTAGAGGCATTCACGTATTTGCAAGCTTCAACGATCTCCTCGTCATTGAATGACTCGTCTCTTAAAGAGACATTACTCTTAATCGTACCAGAGAAAAGGAAAACGTCCTGAAGCATCTGTCCGACCGCTTTCCTAAGCGATTTGACTTTGATGTGGGTGATGTCGATGTCATCAATGAGGATTTGGCCTTTCTGGATCTCAAAGTTTCTGACGATGAGAGAAAGGATGGTGGTCTTGCCAGCGCCTGTCGCTCCCACGAAAGCGACCGTCTCTTTTGGGTTCACGGTGAAGGAAACGTCTTTGAGAATCCAGTTATTCTTCTCGTAGGCAAACCAAACGTTCCTGAATTCGATCTTGCCTTTGAAGGAATCGATTTCGACCGCGTCCTCTTTGTCGATGACCTCCGGTTTGACGTCAAGGAGGTTGAAGAGTTTTTCGCTTGAGGTGAGGGCGCCCTGAATGGTGTTAAGCTCATCGGCAAGTTCCTGTATTGGTTTGAAGAAGCGGTTGACGTAGAGATAGAACGCAACGAATAGACCAGGGGTGAAGCTTAAGGCGAATCCGACACCAAAGGTGGTCGCGATAGCCCCATAAGAGAGGAATGACATGAATGGCCTATAGAAAGTGAAGGCCACGTTGATGCCATAGGCGGACTGTCTCAAGCTCTCATTGTTCCTATCAAATTCTGACTGTTTCTTCTTTTCTTGGTTGAAGATGCCGATGATTCTCATTCCTTGGAGGTTCTCGCTAAGGAAGGAATTGAGGATGGAAGTGTTCTTTCTTTCTGTTCTGTATTTGTTAGCGATCACCCCAACGAAGAAGAAAGAAGTGACCCCAACGATGACGGCAAAGACAAGAAGAACGAGGGAAAGCTCCCAGCTTAAGGTGATCATGATGACGAATACGGTCACAATGGTCAGCATGTTCATGATGAAACGAACAAGGACATCGGTGAAAAGATTGGAGACTGCTGCGGTGTAGTTCGCCACCCTCGTGACAAGAGAGCCAACCGGCATCTCATTCAGCTGGTTCTGGGACATGTTCTCAATATGGGAGAAGACGTCCATCCTGAGTCTTTCGACGATGTTCTGTCCTGCTTTCTGGAGAAGAAGAGACATCAAAAAGCTGATGAGCTTGTTGATGACTGCAAGGACGATATAGCCAATTGCCACTCCGATGATGACGGAAAGGACGGCATTCTGCATATGCTTGGCATCAAGATAATCAACGAACCATTTCTCGATGATTGGGAGCAAGAGGTCGATGATGACCCCAACGGTGAGGACGAACAAGGAAAGAACGATTCTCCACATATCGCCTTTTGCATAAGCAAGAGTTCTCTTCAGGAGGGTGAAGAAAGGAATCTTACGGTCGCCATGAAGCATTGCTTTTTCAAACTCTTCTTCAGTCATTTGCGTTCCCTCCTTTCACTTCGGCCTCAAGCTGTTGGAGATAGACCATGTTCTGATAGGTTTGGCTCTTCTTCATGAGGTTCTCATGCGTATCGAAAGCGTCCACCGTGCCATCTTTCATGACAAGGATGCGGTCCATCTTCCTGACGGTCGAGACCCTTGAGGCAATGACGATGGTGGTGAGTCCTTTACGGAGCTCCGCTACGTTATGGAGAATATTTTCCTCGGTCTTCATATCGACCGCGGAGACTGTGTCGTCCATGATCATGATTGGGGCGTTTTTGTAATAGGCTCTCGCTAAAGAGATACGTTGTTTTTGGCCTCCAGAAAGAGTGATGCCTCTTTCACCTGAGACGGTCTCGTATTTGTTAGGGAAACTCTCTTCGATATTGCTATCGATGTCAGCAAAGTTAGCGGCTTCCTCAACTTTCTTTTGGTCAACGCTTTCGCTAGAGAAGGCGATGTTATTCGAAATGCTGTCACTAAAAAGGAAATTGTCTTGCGGAGCGTAGGCGATATTGTCTCTAAGCGAGGTGATGTCCGCTTTCATGAGGTCGACGCCATCAATGAAGACATGCCCTTCCTCAAAGTTGTATAAGCGGAGCAAGAGGGTAGCCAAAGAGCTCTTTCCTGATCCGATTTTGCCAACGACTCCGATGGTTTCGCCTGGCCTGATGGTGAAGCTCACATCCTTAAGAGCGGGCTCGGATTCGCTTTCGTAATTGAAGGTGAGGTTCTTGAATGTGATTTCGCCTTTGACGTCCTTAAACGCAATGGCATCGATAGGCGATTTGACATCCTCTTCGGAATCAAGGAAGCGGGTGATTCTCTTTAACGACGTTTTAGCGCGGCTCTTCATGGTGACGATTTGTCCTAAGGCGATAAGAGGCCAGATAAGCAAATCGAAATAGGTAAGGAATTCGACAAGCTGACCGATGGTGATGTCGATAAGGGTGCCGAAGATGTTGATTGGTTCTCCAATGAAAGCCTGGTAGATGAAATAGCCGCCAAAGCCAAGGGAGAGGCCAGCTGTCAGATAGATGATGATGTCGATGACGGCACCGACAGTCGCCTCGAACTTGCCGAACTGAAAATTGACGTCGCGGTTTTTTCGGGCGATTTTCGCAAAAGCATGGATTTCTTTCTGCTCTTTGACGAAGGCCTTGATGACTCTGATGCCGGTGAAATTCTCGTCAGCGAAGTCGTAGAGCTTGTCGTAGGCGTTTTGCCTTTCTTCCCATTTCTTCGCCATGAACTTCTCAGAAAGACCGCTCCAAAGAGCGATGAGGACGATTGGGATGGCGGCGACAAGCGTCAAAGTCAGGTCGACGGTGATCATGCGGATGATGACGATGATGGCGAGGAAACTCGCGTCGATGAGCATGACGGTTCCCCATCCGAAATATTCGCCTATTGTCTCAATATCGGTCGTGAACCAACCCATGATGGTTCCGCTTTTGTTCTCGTGGTAGAAGTTGCTCGAAAGCCTCATCGACTTCTCAAACATGTCTCTTCTGAGTCCAGCTTCGATTTTCCTTGAGGCATAGAAAATGAAAAGCCTCCAGGCGATTCTTCCAACTAGGATGATGATTGCGCAGACGATGAGTTTCCAAATGATGCCCCAAACTTCATCTTGGGGGATCTCTGATAATGTTTCGACTCCGTTAACTCTATCGATGAAGATCTGCAAGAATCTTGGTATCTCGGTCTCGACGACATCGACGATCATGAGGGCGATTGCGCCCATGATGAAAAAGAAGGCAAGTTGTTTGTAATACTTTTTGAGATACTTTCCTAAAAGCGTAACTTTTCCCTCCTGACCCGGTTAATCCTACTACTTTTAATGCGCCTACGCACGCTGCACGCGATATGACATGGAAAAATGTCGTGTTTTTTAAGATGAAGAAGAGCGGGCTTGAATATATAATATTCTACGGTTAGAAAACCAGCTATTGTTAGGGGAGGTTAAACAATGTTGGATAATGCGGTTCTGTTTTCCCTCAGCGCCAACCAGGATTTGGCTCAAGAAGTCGCCAATAAACTTGGGGTCAAGCTCGGAGAAAGAATCATCAAGAAATTCCCTTCAGGGGAAACGATCGTCGAACCGGTCGATACCGTTAGAGGCAAGGATGTCTTCATCATCCAATCAACCTGCCCACCAGTTAACGAGAACTTAATGGAAGTTCTCATCTTCGTCGACGCTCTCCGTAGAGCAAGCGCCCACGAAATCAATCTCATCGTCCCTTATTTCGGATATGCAAGACAAGACAGAAAAGCCAAGCCACGTCAGCCAATCACTGCCGCCCTTGTCGCCCATCTTCTTACGACTGCCGGAGTTGACCGTGTCGTCACCGTCAACCTCCACGCCGCCCAAGAGCAGGGCTTCTTCTCTTGCTTAGTCGATGACCTTACTGCCGTTCCTCTTCTTGGAAACGACTTCATCGAATCTTGCAAAAACTGCGAGAACATCACCGTTGTCTCGCCAGACCATGGTGGAGTCAACCGTGCCCGTGACCTCGCTGAGATGCTTAACGCTCCAATCGCCATCATCGATAAGAGAAGAAACAACAAACTCGAACCAGAAGTCATGAACATCATCGGTGATGTCAAAGGCAGAGACTGCATCATGATCGATGACATGATCGATACCTGCAGAAGCGCAATCGCCGGTGCGAAGGCTTTAAGAGCCAACGGCGCCAAGAGCGTCCGCATGATGGCCGTCCACGCCGTCCTTAGCGATCCATGCTATAGCCTTCTCACAGAAGAGAACCCATTCGATTCCATCATCGTCTCCGATTCCATTCCTCTTTCCGAAAGATTCAAAGAGCTTGGTATCTTCAGAGTCGTTAGCCTTTCTACTGTCATCGCGGAGACCATCGACCGTATCGTCAATAACGTCCCACTCTCTGGTGTCTATAACGCGATCGGCCATAAAGATTCCGCCAACAGCTAATTCATTCGAGGTATATACCAATGGACTATTCAAAGTACATCCGCGTCATTGAAGGCTTCCCAACCAAAGAGATTTCCTTCAAAGACATCTCTCCTCTTCTTGCCAATCCTGACGCCTTCAGAAGCGCCATCAAAGAGATGGCCTCTTACGTGAAGGAGTGGGAAGCCGATTTCATCATCGGACCTGAATCAAGAGGATTCATCTTCGGCTGCCCAGTCGCTCTTGAGGCCAATGTCGGCTTCATCATGGCAAGAAAGCAGGGCAAGCTTCCAGGAAGCACCATCGCCAAAGAATTCACCCTCGAATACGGCAAAGCCGTCATCGAGCTCCCTGAGTTCCTTGTGAAGCCAGGAATGAGAGTTGTCCTCATCGATGACCTTATGGCCACCGGCGGCACTCTCAAAGCCATGAAAGAACTCGTTGAGGAGAACGGAGGCAAGGTCGCCGGCATCATCACCCTCATCGAACTTACCGATCTCAAAGGCCGTGAGCACTTCAAAGACACACCTGTCGTGACCTTCATGAAGGTGCCTCACTAGAACAACAAAATAATACCTATAAAAAACTAAAAATTTTGCTTCCAATTTAGGGTCGACTTGTTTATATTTTTTCACAGGAAAAGAACGATGAGCATCTTGTGTCAATCCATTTCATCTAGTCGAGAGCACATTGAAATGGGTTTTTCATCTCTCGTCGTCCTCCCATTTGAAAGCTATTTGTTAATCATCGAGGCTTAACCTTCTAAGCCTCTTTTTTTTGGCAAATTGCCTTCAAATTTTCTTCTAGATGAAAGGAGTAAAAATCATGGAAGAAACCCGTAAAAACGGAATGCTCGTCGATGTTGACGAATTCCCAAAATCATGGGGACAGGCCACTATTCTTGCGATTCAGCACGTTCTCGCAATGTTCGTTGCTTGTATCACTGTCCCACTTATCGTCTTCAAGCCATATGGAGACCTTATGTATATGCTCATCGCTCCAACCATTGTGAGCGCTGGCGTTGGCACTTTGTTCTATCTCTTCATGACAAAGTTCAAGAGCCCAATGTTCTTGGCCTCGAGCTTTGCCTACCTCAGCCCAATGATGGCTGCTATTGGCATTGGTGTTACTGAAACTCAGAAATTGCCAAACCTCTGGCTCTTACCTATTGGTATGGCCATGGTCGGTCTCGTTTACGTCATTGTCGCTATCGTTATCAAATTCTGCGGAGTCAAATGGCTTAATAAGCTTCTCCCACCTCTCGTTATCGGACCAGTAATCATGGTCATCGGTCTTGGCCTTGCTGGCAGTGCTATTGGCAACCTCACCTCAAGAGGTGAGACTGATCCTTACAACTTACTTGCTATCCTATCCGGCCTTGTCGCCATGGTTGTCACCGGTGTCTGCGCCCATTATGGCAAAAAGACCCTTTCACTCATCCCATTCGTTATCGGTATGGGTGCTGGCTATGCCTTCGCTCTTATCCTCACCCTCATTGGCTACTATGGATGCGGAAACGAATACTTCCAAATCGTTAACCTTGACCCAATCGTCAAAAACTTCGTCGATGCTGATGGAGGCTTCCGTGGATTCGTCGCTTTCCTTGACTATCCAAAATTCCTCTTCCTCCAAGGTGAAAATAGCCAGCCTCTTAGCTGGTCTGGCGTTGCTCAGGCTGCCATGCTCTTCATCCCAGTCTCCCTCGTCACCATCTGCGAACACATTGGTGATCACGAGAACATGTCCGGTGTCATCCAGAAGAACCTTCTTGAAGAACCAGGCCTCAGCCGCACCCTCATCGGTGATGGCGTTGCTACCGCTCTCTCCGGCGGCCTTTGCGGCGCTGCCAACACCACCTATGGCGAGAACGTCGCCGTCGTCGGTGTCTCTAAAGTCGCTTCCACCAGAGTCATCGCCATGGCTTGCGGTATCGCAATCCTCCTTGGCTTCCTCAGCCCACTCATGGCTGTTGTCCAGACCATCCCAGGCTGCATCTGCGGTGGCGTTAGCTTAGTCCTCTATGGCTTCATCGCTAGCTCTGGTGTCAAGATCCTTATGGCCAACAAGATTGACATGGGTGCCACCAAGAGCATCTTCGTCGCTTCCACCATCCTTGTCGCCGGCATCGGTGCCTTATCCCTCCAGTTCTTCCCGAACTTGATCACTACCACTGAGTACATCCCAATGCTTACCAGCGATGTCGAAGCTGGCGCAAAGGTCATGTCAGAGTTCATGGGCTTGAATGCCAAAGGCGAATTAGTCTCCTACAGTGTCGTCGAAGTTGTTACCAAAGGTGTCATCAATGGCTATGCCATGACAATCACCTCAACCGCCGTCGCTATGATCCTTGGTATCATCATGAACGTTGTCCTCAGAGACAAGAAACCTGCCGAAGCCAAAGAAGAAGAAGCGGCTGCCCCAGCTGAAGCTAAATAAGGTACAATATTCAAAACAGGAGAATTTCCTAATATGAAAGAGTACCCAAACGTCACTTATCTTAATCACCCAGTCTTAACTCACAAGATCGCTATCCTTCGTGACAAGAACACCCCAACTAGTGAATTCCGCACGGTCGTCAAAGAGATCGCCATGATGGAAGGCTATGAGGCCCTTAAGCACGTTGCGACCAAGAGCGTCGAGATCGAGACCCCAATTGAGAAAACCGTTCAGCCGATGATCGTTGGCAAGAAGCTTTGCTTCGTCCCAATCCTCCGCGCTGGACTTGGTATGGTCGATGGCTTCACCGCCCTCGTCCCAACCGCC
>JAILRR010000029.1 GCA_024698065.1 Bacilli bacterium | reverse complement strand
GACGATTTCATTAGCCTTCTTAAGAACGGCAATCGCCGCCATAAGCTGGTTTGAGATATCGATGCAATACGCGTCTTCTTCAACCATCTTCTGAATGCCTTCGATTTGGCCTTTGGCGATTGAAAGCTGTCTTTTAACTTTGACTGGATCGGCTTTCATTATTTGACCGACACGAATTTGAAATGTGTCTCTCCTAAGGCCTTCTGATACTCTTCTTCGGAAAGAGGGGCATCGGCTTTAACGACAGCGGTTCCTTTCTTGAAGGAGACGTCGACTTTCTTGACGCCTGGAAGTTTGGAAAGGACATTCGTGACTGTGCGGGCACATCCTTCGCACATCATTCCTTCAATGTTGACGATTTGTTTTTTGAGCATATTCATTCTCCTTTATTAATAACTCTTCTTTTAAATAGACGTAGCCTCAAAGCATTGAGGACGACGGTCACAGATGAGATTGACATCGCGATGGAGCCATACATCGGCTGCATGACGACATAAGGGTAAAGCACCCCTGCGGCAAGAGGGATAAGCAGAAGGTTATAGAAGAAGGCCCATCCAAGATTCTCTTTGATATTGAGGACGACTTTATGACTGAGTTCAATCGCGGATACGACATCAAGAGGATCGCTTCTTACTAAGATGATGTCAGCGGAATCGATCGCGATATCCGAACCCGCTCCGATGGCAATGCCGATATCCGCTTTCGTGAGGGCTGGAGCGTCGTTAACGCCATCTCCCACAAAGGCGACTTTATGACCTTCTTTTTGGAGGCGAGAGACGATAGCCTCTTTCTCTCCGGGAAGAACTTCCGCATACACTTCATCGACGCCCAAAGATGAGGCAATCGCATCCGCGGTTACCTTGTTATCACCAGTGACGATAGCAACCTTTTTACCAAGGTTTTGCAGGGATTTTATTGCGGATTTGCTGTTAATTTTTATTTCGTCGCCTATTGCGATCAAACCAATGAGCTTATCCTTTTGAGCAACAAATAAAGGAGTCCATCCTTCTTTCGATAAGGCATCAAAATCGCCTAAGGCAATAGATGTATTGACCCCTTTGTTTTTCATCAAGGAAGCATTGCCGATGATGATACCATCACCCTCAACTCCTAGGCCAGGAATGTATTCGAATCCTTTGCTCTCGGAGTGTTTGATATTTTGCTTTTTGGCTTCGTTTACGACCGCTTTCGAGAGAGGGTGTTCGGAATGGATTTCCACCCCTGCCGCTTTCCTTAATAAAGAAGCTTCATTGCCTTCATAGACCTTGATTGAACGGACGCTCATCTCACCTTTTGTGAGGGTTCCGGTTTTGTCAAAGAGGATGGTGTCGACCTTCTCTAATCCTTCAAAAGCTTCTGCTGATTTAATGAGGATGCCATTCTCTGCCCCTTTGCCTGTTCCGACCATAATCGCAACCGGAGTGGCAAGCCCTAAGGCACATGGGCAAGAGATGACCAAAACCGTGATGGCAAAGTTGAGTGACAACGCTATAGGAGTAGAGTGCTCGGGCAAAGTAACAATATTAAGGTTTGTGAGAATCATCCAAACCACGAAAGCGATTAAAGCGAGCCCGATGACCGTTGGAACAAATATCAAAGAGATCTTGTCCGCTAGCCTGGCCATTGGGGCTTTTGATTCGCTGGCTTTTTCTACAAGACCGATGATTTGGGAAATGGTCGTGTCCTTACCGACAGAAGCAACTTTGAAAGTGAATGAGCCATTCTTGTTGATGGTCGCACCAATGACTTTGTCGCCTTTCTTTTTATGGACGGGGAGAGACTCACCAGTGATGGTTGATTCGTCGATATCGCCATACCCATCCAAGATGATGCCGTCGGTAGGAATAGATTGGCCTGGTTTGACCACGCAAATATCGTCAATCAAAAGCGTTTCAGTCTGCACTTCCACTTCTTCTCCGTTCCTGATCGCATAAGCGGTGTCAGGCGTAAGAGCCATTAGGGAGGCAATCGACTCCGTTGTCTTATTGGTCGCTCTCTTTTCAAAGTATTTGCCAATAGAGACGAAGACGAGGATCATCGCCGCCGCTTCGAAATAGAGATTCATGAAATATGTCATCACCTGTTGAGCGTTTCCACTTGCCCAGCTGATGATGAGCATCACATATGAATAAAGACTATATAAGGTAGAGATGGTGCTTCCCAAAGCAATGAGGCTATTCATGTTTGGGTGAAGTTTGAAAAGACTCTTGAAGCCAGATGTGAAGTAATTGAAATTGATGACGATTATCGGGATGAGGATAAGTATCTGAAGAGTAACTTCAATAAAGGCGATGAGAGAGAAATTAGGATCGCTCATCTTTGGCCAACCACCATATTCGTGAAGCATCATGCCACCCATGGACACAACCATCAGGAGAACGAGGAGGCATAAGGAAACAATAAGCCTCATCAAACGGTTATGAAGCTCTTTCTTCTTTTTCTCCTGAATCTTTTTTAAAGATTCGTTCACGAATGGAGATGCGCCATAGCCAACATTCTCAACAGCCTCGATGATGGTCTCATCATTGACTTTATTCTCATCGAATTCGACGACCATGTTGTTAGCGAGCAAGGAAACGTTGACGCTAGAGACTCCATCGATTTTGGAGACTGCATGATCGACATTAGCCTGACAGGCTGCGCACATCATTCCGGTTACGTTGTATTTCTTCTTCATAGATACCCCCAGGGGGTATTGTAGAACAACCGCTCATACCATTCCAGCAAAGCGATATGGAAAAAATATTTTCTCGCTCGTTGTGAGTGAACTTTTTTTAAAGTTATAATGTTTTTCGAAAGGTGGATTGTTTACAAATGAAAACATTCCTTAAATACTCCGGCTTCTTAGCTGCTGTCATCGCTGTTGTCGGTTTTATTTTAATGATGGCAACCCCAGCATTCTCTAATGGCGACCACGTTATCAATGGCACCGCAGCCATTTTTGGTGAAGATTTGGGCGAGCTTGCTGGCATCAAGAGTCACTTGGATGCAGCTTGGTCTGCGACCCTTGGCTGGATACTCGCCATGGTCGGCGTCATCGCCCTTCTTCTCGGCGTTATCCTCCCACTTCTTAAGCTCAACAAATTCGCTGGACTCATCAACCTCATCGCCCTTTGTGCTTTAGTGTTCGGCGGCGTCTTTGTCTTCGTGTCTCAGCCATGCTCTGTTACCACAAGCGGCTACGGAGCTGCTGCCATTACCAACCCATATTCCGATCACGCTCTCAGCGCCACTTGGATCATCGCCGGTATCCTCTATATCGCTGCCGGGGCCCTTGCTATCCTCCCAGCTGCCATGGATCTCTTCGGCGGTAAAAAGAAGAGGAAATAGATTCTCTATTTAAAAAAAGAAGCTGGTCAAACAGCTCCTTTTTTTATTTGATTGGTTTGGTAAAGAACCTGCCAGCCACGCTCATAAGCGGCATGACCTCGACGAAGCTCTCATTGTCTTCTCTCTGGATGAGTCTCATGACAGCATTAAGCTCATCAGATGAGATGACCATGATGAAGACGAATTTCTCTTTTCCGCTATAAACGCCTTTGCCTTGGAGTTTCGTAGCGGCGTGTGGGAACGATTCAATAAGGACATCGCCAAGAGCCTCTTTGGATGAGATGATCTCAACTTTGACTTTCTTGTTCCTCGTATTGATTGCGTCCACAACAAGCTTCGTAACGAAGAGGTAGATAGCGGTGTAGAACGCGCCGACGACGTATCTAGCAACCATATCGCTATTGCCCCAACCTTCCTTGGTGATGGAAAGGAGGATGAAGACGACAAGGGTCGCTCCATTAAGAATAACAGCATATGAACCGACAAGGGTCTTCTTCTTTAGTCCGATATAGTAAGCAATGATGTCAACGCCGCCAGCCGAGAAGTCGCCTTTATACGCTAGAGCGGACGATAGGCCTGTGCACACGCCACCAAAGAGAGCCCTAGAAAGCATGCCTCCATTCGCAACTGTAAAATTGGCAACGAGCTCAAGGAACGGAATATTTTGAACGGTAAATAATTTGATGAAGATGGAGGTCTCGACAACATTGACGAGGGTCATGATCGAGAATCTTTTGCCAATGCCAAACCAAGCGACGAACAAGAGAGGGACATTGAGAATGAAATAGAGGATCGAGTAAGCGGTATGCTCATCAAGGGTTCCGCCTTCAGCCACAGTCTTCCAACCGCAGAGTTCGCAGATAAGCGTGATGACCTGGGAAAGACCTGACATACCTCCGGAAAGAATTTTCTGATGGAGGACATCCCCTGCTCCGACAGCCATTCCAAGATCCATGAAGGTGTTGAATCCGACCGCGAAGGTGAGGGCGCTTACAGTTGAGAGAAGGAAAGCCAAAACATAACCAATTGAGGCTTTGGTTTTATGATGGTCGTAGAGCCAGTCATTGAACTCGCTCCGAATCTCTTTTACTTTGGTTTTTAATTTTCCCATAACGCCGTAATTATAGAATATAAAACCCTTTTCTCAACCTCTTTTGCTAGAAAGGTCGAATCAATTGAAAAATATGTGGTTTTTGCCAAGGATTTCACAAAATTTAAGTGCCGTTATTGATGATGTGCCACCACTTGGATGAAAAGTAGTTTTTCACCTCATTTATTCGATGATTCCTTATTTTTCAAATAAAAATAATCCTAGTGTTGCTGTAAATCAGTCACAATGGTATGATTTATACGCTGTTTCTAGGAAACAGGTCACTTTCCCGGAGGAAAATACTAATGATTATCTTAAAATCCATCGGCGCTTTCTTTGTTAGAGTTTGGCGCTGGATTAAAGAGACTGCCTGGGTTCAACCGCTCCTTATCGTCGGTGCCATCTTCGCTGTCATCTTCTCTATCCCATATATCACCGAATGGGCTGCCAGCTGGAACCAATCTGGCAAAGGCGCCTTCTATAGTTCCTACCAGCTTTCCCTTGAAGGCGAGGACACCGCTGATGTCAAAGCTTCCAAAGCCGACGCCATCACCGCTGCCATCGAAAAAGCCAACGAGGTCGCTTACGCTGGTACCGACAACGCCGCCAAGAGCAAAGAAGAGCTCAAAGCCATCCAGGATACCAACTATGCTGACATCATCAAAGACTATGGTGAGAAGTTCTATCTCGTTTACATGGCCGATGACAATAGCGCCGCTTCCGAATTCGAAGAAGGCTTCAAGTTCCTTAGCGACAACTGGAACAACGAATCCCTTGGTTTGAAGGCCAATGACATCTCTGATCTTAAGTTCAGACTCCACGTCATCAACTCCTCCGAAGAATCTTCCAACGACGGCGAGTTCACCAAGAACCCAGCCCAGACCACCGCTTGGAAACGTTATCTCATCAACTACACCGGTTTATTCAACGTTGCTGGCCCATGGCTCTATGAGCACATGCCAATGGTCATCAACGGCTCCATGTCCGAAGATAAGTTCACAAGCTTCTCCGTTTCGTCTGCCGACAACGAATTCCCAGTCCCAACCGTCTGCCTATGCGACTTCACCCTTGAAGCCATCGCCGATGGAAGAGCTGGCTTATCCGAAGTCACCTTCGCAAGCACCGGTTCAACCGCTAACGAAAAAGCCAAGAACCTTCTCAACATGTGGAACCATCTCGATCCATATAGCTCCAACAACAGCTACACGAGCACTTCCAAAAAGGAATACCGCGTCGCTCGCTAATCAAAAGCAAAATTAAAACGAGGCCAATCGCGACCTCGTTTTTCTTTTATATAAAGGAAAGGCTAGAGCCCCTTCTTCTCAAACATCTCGATGACGCAAGGAGGAACAAGGGAAGAGACATCAACCCCGCCTTTCCTAAGTTCATTTACGGAACTAGAGGAGACGAAGTTCTCATCTTTTCTCGCCATGAAGAAGACCATATCAATCTCTGGAGCGGCATATTCGTTTGCCGCAGCGAGTTGGAACTCATATTCGAAATCGGTAACGGCACGGAGACCTCTGATGATTGATGGGGCGCCGACCTTCTTACAATAATCGACCGTGAGGCCATCATAATAATCCACTTTGACGTTAGGCATATCCTTGACGGAATCCTTCATCATCGAGAGTCTTTCCTCAATCGTGAAGACGCCGCTCTTTTTAGGATTGACGGCCAAAAGGAGATAGACCTCATCAAAAATCTTAAGCGATCTTTTAAGAACTTCTAAGTGACCGTTTGTGATTGGGTCGAATGAACCAGCGTATACGGCTTTTTTCATAATTACCTCCAAAGGATCATTACCTTGGTCCTGCCATAATGATACTCCCTAACGCGGGAGAATAACTCTTTTGGCGTTTCAATCTCCCCTTCATATTCAAGAACCACCACTCCATTTGGGGAGAGTCTATCATTCTCGATGAGGAAACGAGGAACGTCTTTATAGACGTCTTTCATCGCGTATGGCGGATCAAGGAAAACGATATCGTATTTGTCGTTATAATTCTTCAAAACCCCTGCAAAATCGCTGTGAATCACCTTGGCGTTGTTTTCTTTAAGAGTCATTAGGTTCTTCCTAATCACGTCGGCGGATGTTCCGTCTAAGTCAGCAAAATAGCAAAATTTAGCCCCACGGGACAAAGCCTCAATGCCAAGCGCGCCAGAACCAGCGAAAAGATCGAGGCAGACGGAGCCAGAAAGGTCCATGCTCAAAGCGTTCATCATCCCTGTGCGGACGATGGATTTGCTAGGGACCTCCAAATGAGGTGGAACCTCTAAGTTCCTTGTGCGGTATTTCCCACCTACTACTTTGATCATTTTGAATTACAAGAAAGGGTCTTTTTTCTATATGGCCCAAAGAGGATGTCATCAATCTGCATATAGAGGTCTCTCACGGCGATATAGGCCTCGCCATACTCTTTGGCTAATGGATATGAATCTAATTCGGCTTTGGCTTCATGAAGGGCTTTTCCAGCTCTTGCGACTTCCTCGCTTCCCCTTTCTTTATACGAAAGGAGAGAATTGTATTCTCTTTCGAGATCGTCTTTCTTTTTGACGAGCTCTAAAAGGGATGGATCATCGTAGAGTTTCTTCTCAAGTTCGTTGAGCCTAATGATTCTCTCGTCACTCTCTAAAGCGGACTTCAAACCCTCAAGCGATCTGCTAAGCGAAATGTTCATATGCTTATTTTAAGCATTTTTGCTTCATCATGATACAATATGCGTATGTTAAAAATCGTTAAAGACACCGCCAAAAGCTTACATAGCAGATGCGCTCCCGTTGAAGACCCAAGATCCAAAGAGATCAAAGCCAAACTCGACGAAATGACCAAGTATCTCAAAGATTCCCAGGATCCAGCCTTTCGTGAGAAGAACCCATCGGTCCGCGAAGGAGTTGGTTTAGCCGCGCCTCAGGTCGGCATCAACAAACGCATGCTCGTCATCTATTACCCATCAGGCGAAGAAGACGGTCACTACATCGAATACCAACTAGTGAACCCTGTCATCGTCGCCCAATCCGTTCGTCAGTGCTATCTCGCCAATGGCGAAGGCTGCCTCAGCGTCGATCAAGAGCATCCTGGCTACGCTTATAGGGCTTATAAAGTCACGGTTAAAGCCTATGACGCTTTTAGAGGCGAAGACATCGAAATCAAAGCCTTTGGCTATGATGCCATCGTCCTTCAGCACGAAATCGATCATCTTAACGGCGTTCTCTTCTACGACCGCATCGACAAGAATAACCCATTCAAAGAGTTACCTAACTCGGTCGCCATTTAATCCTAACGTTATTGCCCCAAACAATTTTTCTTTATAAAATTGAGACATTATGAAACACAAAAGATTTGCACTAGTCGCATTGATGCCTTTTCTTTTTTCGTGCGCTGGGATTCAAGAGAACCCAACATACGTAAAAGAACTTAAGGCCAATGGCGATGAGGACTTCAACGTCCTTCAGTTCACAGACATCCACTGGAACTACTCCACCAACATTAAAGAAGCTTCTGCCTTCCTTGAAAACACCGTCAAGGTCGCCAAGGAAAGAAGCGGTCATATCGACCTTATTGAGATTACCGGTGATTCCCTTCTTGTCGCTAACAAGAAAATCGCCACCACTCTTTATGATTTGATCGACAGCTGGAACATCCCATGGGCCTTCACATTCGGGAACCATGACTACGAAGGCGAGTGGAGCGAAGCTTGGATGAATCATCTCGTCTCATCTTCAAATTACAAAAATGCCCTCATGCCAGAAAACGGCAACGACGGTTTGAGCGGGTTCTCCAATTACGCTCTCAACATCAAATGGGGTGAGGAAACCAAATGGCAAATCTATAACATCGATACCCATAACCTCATTCAAGATGGCGGCTCATACGATTACGATTACATCCACGAAGACCAAGTGGAATGGTACAAAGCCAGAACCGAGGAGGCCAAAACTAATAACGGAGGCGAATACGTCCCATCCCTCGCCTTCTTCCATATCCCTCCGACAGAAATCAATACTATCGAGAAAGATGGCGAGCATCTTGGCGGAATCAAAGATGAAAAATTCTGCCCAGGCGTCCACGACTCCAAATTCTTTAACGAAGCAAAGGAAAGAAAATGCAAAGGCATGTTCTTCGGTCACGACCATTCAAATGACATCGTTTGGAAATACCAAGGCGTTGTCTTTGGCTATGGGGTCAAAGCCAATACCGAGCTTTATAGCACCGAGAAAGATGGCATCTCCATCACCGGCGCTTCAATCTGTTCTCTCCACAAAGAAGGAACATTTGATTTGGAACATCTCATCATCAACTATGACGAGCCTGAAAAAGGCGCTACGTCGCTTACTTGGAAGGAGAGCAACCTATGAGCAAGAAAACCCTTATCGCGTTCTTAGTTGAGATCGCCCTCTATGTGCTTGCCGCACTCACTTTCTACCAAGGCTTCCACTACTTCATGGCCGATGTCGATGGCTTCAAGCACATTCTCAAAATCGGTCCGATGTTTTTGAGTTGCTTCATGGTGACTTATCTCTTATTCGCCTATTATTACCTCACCCATCAACCTAATGAGGCAAAAAGGGCCAAGACACTTAAGGCCAATGGTTTAGGGTTCATCATCCTCAGTGGCCTTCTTCTAGTTCTTGTCATCGTCAATTTGATCCTTGGCAATTATGAGTTCGGATATGTTACGGCCATCTTCCCTGTCGACATCATTCTTATCGATGTCTGCATGCTTGCTCTTGGAATCCTTATCACTCTCAAGAGAGATTGGGTTTTAGCCAATATACCTGTGATTTGCAAGGAATATTCCACCCCAAAACGGCTTACCGTCATCATGCGAATCCTCGGATTTATCTATACTTGGATCGCCTTATACTTCTGCGGCGCATTGCTTATGGCCCCAACATATATCGACCTAACCACTCCGACTTTCGGCCACACCATTCCGCTTTATCTACTTATGCTCATCGCCTCCCTCGTCCTCTTCTGGCGTGAGTTCTATCTCGCCTATAGCAAAGAGAAAGAGATGGACAAAGGGATTGCTGACGGAGTCCGTTATGCCGCACTTGGAATTACTACCGTGCTTGGTATCGTCGCCTTTGTCACCAATCTTGCATTCGAGTCGACCTACTACATTTCCCATAACCTCCAGTGCATCCTTCCAATCGACTATATGACGAGCCTTAACCTTGGGCCAAAGCTCCTTGCTTTCTGCCCAATGATTGCCCTTTGGATTAACTTTATTTGCAGTTTGACCATAATGTCCAAAACGCAAAAGAAAGAGGCAACGGAACCGCTTTCATAATTTAACCGTATTTCCTTTGGAAAAAAGGTGTTATAGTTTAGTTACCTGACGAGCACATACACCATTGTCGCTTTTAAAGGATATTTATTTTATGCCGAACTATAATTCACCAGTGAACATCTTCGCCCTAGGCGGATTAGGAGAAGTAGGTAAGAACACCTACTGCTTTGAGACTGAGCGCTCGATCATTTTGGTTGATGCCGGCGTCCGTTTCCCTGAATCCAACCTTCCAGGCGTCGATTACGTTATTCCAGATTACACTTACCTCAGAAACAACCGCAACAAGATAAAGGCTTTGTTCATCACCCATGGCCACGAAGACCATATCGGTGGCATTCCTTTCCTTATCAGGAGCGTCTATATCCCTGTGATTTACGCCCCAAGGCTCGCTGCAGCCTTAATCAGACACAAACTCGAGGATGCCCGCATCCGCGAAGAAGTCAAAATCGTTGAATACGATAGCGACACCGTTGTCCCAATCGGAGACGATTTCAAAGTCTCTTTCTTCCGCGTTACCCACTCGATTCCAGATAGCTATGGCATCTGCATCGACACCAAACAAGGAAGGATCATCGAATCAGGTGACTTCAAAGTTGACCTCACCCCTGTCGGGCCTCAATTTGAGATCGCTAAATTAGCCAAGCTTGGACAAGAAGGCGTCGACCTCCTTATGGCCGATTCTACTAACGCTGAGATTGAGGGCTATACCCCATCCGAAAAGAACGTCCGTTCAGGCGTTGAAGAAGTCTTTGACCAAGCCAATGCCCGTATCATCGTCTCTACCTTCTCTAGCAACATCAACCGTATCCAACAAGTCGTCGAAGCAGCTGTGAGCCATGGCAGAAAGATCTGCATCCTTGGCCGCAGTATGGAAAACACCATGACCATCGCTCGTAAATACGGCTATATCAAAGTGCCTGATTCATCGATCATCTCTGATGACATGGTCCGCTCCTACAAATCAAACGAAATCTGCATCATCTGCACAGGTTCCCAAGGCGAATCCATGGCAGCTTTGTCGAGGATTTCTCGCGGAGAACATAAGAACATCCGCATCATCCCAGGCGATACAATCGTCTTCTCTAGCAACGCTATTCCTGGCAACGGAGCCCTTGTCGATAGACTCGTCAATGACCTCGTCAAACAAGGCGCTGACGTTAAGCAGAACAGTTTGGCCTTCTCTCTCCATAGCTCTGGCCACCCATCGCGTCAGGAACTCCGTCTCATGCAGCGCTTAGTTAACCCTAAGTACTTTATGCCAGTCCACGGCGAATACCGCATGCTTAAGCTCCATGGCGATATTTCAATCGATATGGGCTTAGATAAGAACCACGTCTTCATTTGCGATAACGGCGATATCCTTACCCTCGAGAATCACAAAATCACGAGAGGCGGACACGCTCAAGCCGATGCTGTCTATATCGATGGCAATGACATCGACGGTCTTTCCGCAAACGTCATGCGCGATAGAGCTCAGCTCAAGAACGACGGAATGATTGCCGTTTTGGTTTCAATCGATTCAAGAAAGAACCAACTCCTTTCGAAACCGATCGTATATGCTCGCGGCTTCTTTGAAGGAGGCAGCGACGCCCACATCATCAGGCACGCCCAAATGGCAGCAGAAGAATCGCTTAAGAACGTCATGAGCAAGAAGGCAACCTTCAACGAGATCAAGACCACTCTTAAGAACTCAGTCGCCCACTACATCTACCGTAAGACTGAGCGTAACCCAATGATCATCCCGCTCATCATGAGCCTTAACGAGAACAACTGACATGCTTATCCTTGCTAGCGGTTCGCCTAGAAGACGCGAGTTGCTTCAAAAACTCGTGTCATCTTTTGTCGTCATCGTTCCTTGTGTCGATGAGAGATTGATGGATAAAGTAAGGCAACCGAAAGACCTAAGCACAGAAGAAGCCAGATTAAAGGCCTATGAGGTCTATTCGCTAAACCCTGACGATGAAGTCCTTAGCTGCGATACGATTGTCATCTGCGGAGGCGAGGTTTTAGGCAAGCCGAAAGACAAAGAAGACGCTTTCAGGATGCTTAAGATGCAAAGCGGTAAGTCCACGAAGGTCCTTTCCTCCTACACCTACATCTCAAAGCAAAAAGAAATCTCAAGGACAGTCACGTCCACTGTTATCTTTAACGACCTAAGCGACGAAGACATTTGGGCCTATATCGAAAAATTCCAGCCCTTTGATAAGGCTGGAAGCTATGGCATTCAGGATGACTTCCCTCTCATCAAGAAGATTGAGGGTTCCTATTACAACGTAATGGGTCTGCCAGTAGAGGATTTAGCGGAGAGGGTCTTTAAGCGTTAAAGATTTTCTCATATACCTCTTCGGTATTATCCTTAACGACTAAAGTGAGCTTGTCGCTCTTCTCAATGAAGCCAGTTACACCGGCTTCTTTTATTTTCTCTTTGTTGATCTTCGAATAATCCTTGAGATGAACGATTATCCTTGATCCTTCGCGAGAAGAATTGATGTAATTGTCTTCTCCCCCGAGGGCCTCGAAGTACTCTGATTTAGAAGCAATAGGAAGAGGTTTCGCACGCTTTTTGCCAAAGATTTTGATTAAGACGACAGTCAAAGCGACGAGGGCCAATGCGCCTACGGCAATGATGATTATGAGGATGATCCGTTCATTTGGATCGGCAAACGATAACAATGATTTAAGCATGGAGAAAGTATAGCACAGTTGATGTTCCATTCGTCCCCTTTCTTTTTGCTATAATTGTCCCATGAGCGACGAAATCGAAATTGAAGCCAAGGCCTTAATAAGCAAAGAGGACTACGAGAAGCTAGTCTCCCTTTTTGAGGGCCATGGTTCTTATGTTCAGATAAACTATTACATCGATAGCAAAGATAACGCCCTTAGAGAGAAAGGTCTTTCTCTTCGCGTTCGCTTTAAAAAGATGAAATTCGAGATGACTGTCAAGATACCTAGGGTCGAAGGTCATATTGAGAAGAACGTCTATATCAGCGAAGAAGAATTCGAGGCTATAAACGGCCACACCGGCTTCCCCGATAACGAAATCAAAAAGTACCTTGAAGAGGAGGGCATCAACACCTCTACCCTTTATATCAAAACCGTTCTTTCAACGCGAAGAATTGATGCCGATTATGAAGGTGGCGAACTCGCGATCGACCTTAACAATTACTCGGGCATAACCGATTATGAGGTCGAACTAGAACACAAAGACATGGCCACTGCCGAAAAGTACTTGAAGCAGTTGCTTGAAGAAAACAATATCCTCTTTGTCCCTAACAAAAAGACCAAAATCAAAAGGGCACTTGAGGCTATAGGAGAATAAGAAAAAGCACCGAATTGCCGGTGCTTTTTTTAGTTTTTGAAATGCTTCTCTTCTTCCTCAAGGCATTTCTGATCGGCTAGGTTGATGGCCTTGCGGTCAGTGCCGACAGGACAGGTTGGGAATTTCGGACACCAATCTCCGCAAAGGAGATCAGCATATCTTCTTGCTCTTGGGATGAAAGTACGAATCTCTTCTTCGTTGTATCCGACTTGGACCCTTCTATCATCAACGATGATTGGGCGACGGAGAACGGAAGGATTGTTCTTGATGAAGGTGATGAGCTCAGAGACTTTCATCTCATCGAAGTTGATGTTCTGTTCCTGAACAATCTTACTCCTTGGGGAGATAATCTCATCGGTTCCGTCAATGCACTTCGTGATGATGTCACGAATCTCAGCTTCGTTAAGGGAACCGCTGAAGATGTCTTTGCTGGTATATGGGATTTTCTGGTCATCGAACCACTTCTTTACCTTGCGGCAGGATGAGCATGATGGTGAATAATAAATCTTAATCATACGAGTGCATTATATTCATTTTGTAAAACTCATGCATTAACTTTGTTAATATTTACTTCCACTCTCTTCTCTTCTAGAATGTCCGTGAGGTATTTTATGACGCGTATTTTATCTGGAATCAAACCTACTGGAAAACTCACTTTAGGCAACTATATCGGCGCTTTACGCCACTTCAAAGACTTCCAAGAATCTGGTGAAGTCTATATTTTCATCGCAGACCTTCATGCTCTTACGATGCCAATCGATCCAAACGAGTTAAGAGAGAACAGCCGCGATTTAGCCGCCTTCTATCTCGCTAGCGGACTCGACCCAAAGAAATGCACAATCTTCCTTCAATCCGCCGTTTCCGCTCACGCTGAGCTCAATGTCATCCTTCAAAACTATCTCTACATGGGTGAGCTCAGACGCATGACCCAGTTCAAAGACAAATGCTCGAAGATGAATGACAGCGAAATCGGACTTGGTATCTTCGCCTATCCGGTTTTGATGGCTGCCGACATTCTTTTATATGACGCCAATATCGTTCCTGTTGGCGAAGATCAGACCCAACACGTCGAAATCTGCCGTGACCTCGTTAAGAGATTCAACCACCGCTACGGCGACATCCTCATCATGCCTCGCGCCCAAGTCACCAAAGTCGGCGCCCGCATCATGTCGCTTAGCGACCCAACAAAGAAGATGTCCAAGAGCGATCCAAAAGGCGACATCTTCCTTAAAGATGATGAGAAAACCATCCGCAAGAAGATCATGTCTGCCGTCACCGATATGGTTGGCAAGGTCAATTACGACCCAGAGAACCAGCCAGGCGTCTCTAACTTACTTACCATCTACGCCGCGTTAAGCGACATCACCCCACAGGAAGCAGCTGAAAAGTTCAAAGATTCTCTCTATGGCGAATTCAAAAAGGCTGTTGCCGATAAAGTCATTGAAGAACTCATGCCATTCAAAGCCCGCTACGAAGAAATCATCGCCTCGAAGTCATATGTCGAGATTCTTAACGAAGGTGCTAAGAAAGCCGAAGCAGTCGCTAAGAAGACCTTGAAGCGTGTCCAGAAAGCCGTTGGCCTTCTCTCCCTTGATGACTAAGAAACTTATCTTCATCGATTTAGACGGAACGTTATTAAACGATTCTTTTGAGTTGTCTCCATATACCCTTAGAACCCTCAAAGAAGTATCGAGGAAAGGACATAGAATTGTTCTTGCCTCAGGACGTCCTCCTAGAGCCATTCTCCCCTACTATGAGGAACTAGGCTTAACAACTCCTTTCATCGCCTATAACGGCACCTATGTGACCGATCCTAATGACCCTTCTTTCCCATCTTTAAAGAAGGCTTTCCCTTTGAAAGACGTGAAAGACATCCTCTCCAAAATTGATTTTCCTCTTCTCAACATCGCCTTTGAAGATGAGGAGAAAGCATATGCGAAAATCATCGACCCATTCCTCCTTGCTTATTTCCCAAAGGTCGGAGAAAAGATCATGACAGGCGACGCGAATGAACACCTGACAAAAGACGTGTTCGCTCTCATTTTCGAGACTGAGGAAGAGTATGACGAGAGGCTCAAAGAAATCGTCGAGAGTCATGTTCCAATGGGTTGCCGCCACTGGAGCGGTTCGAAACATTGTGAGGCATATTACGCCCATTACGACAAAGGCAACGCTGCCAAATATATCGCAGACTATTATGGCGTTGAACCAAAAGACATCATTGCTTTCGGGGATAGCGACAGCGACTACAAAATGCTCTCTTTAGCAGGGGAGAAATACTGCGTTTTCCCTTGCAAATCACGCCTGCTTTTAGAAAAATTCCCTTCATTAGAAAAAGGCAACAACGATGACGCTGTTGCCCATAAGTTAGAAGAATTGCTTCTTAATTAAGCCTTAACTCCAAGACTTTCAAGCAAGGTTGCGATGAGGTGTTCAGTCCTCTCTTTTAAGCCATTTCCATCTTTCTGGAAGACCTCGACATAGAACTTGCATTTTGGCTCGGTTCCACTTGGTCTAATGGCGATCCAGGAAGAATCCTCGAAGATGAGGCGAACGACTTCTGACTTATCGTAATCGAGCTTGGTCTTCTCACCGGTTCTGAGATCCTGTTTTTCGAGTTTGACATAATCTTCAATGATGGCGACTTTCATGCCGTCGACGACGGTTGGAAGACTGTTATGGGCCTTCTCCATGATCTTGGCCATCTCGGAAGCGCCACTGCTGCCAAAGAAGGAAACGCTCTTGGTGATGGTCATATGGTAGCCATACTTCTTTTCGAGGTTCTCGTAAGCGACATCAAGCGGGATGCCCTGGAGATAATAATGGAGAGCCATTTCGCTATAGAGAAGGATGGCTTGGATGCCATCTTTGTCTCTGACGAATGGTTCAACGATGCAACCATATGACTCTTCATATCCGAATTCGAAGTGAGGACCATGTCCTTGCTTCTCATAGAAATCGATTCTGTTGCCGATATATTTGAAGCCTGTAAGGAAGCTTTCGTTAGATAAACCATAGGCTTTCGCAATCTTTCTGCCTAAATCACTCGTGACGATGGTGTCATACATAACGCCATTGTCAGAGAGCTTGCCCTGCTTCTTTCTTTCGGAGAAGAGATATTCCATAAGAAGAGCGGCACTCTGGTTTCCAGTAAGTCTTTCGTATGTTCCTTTGCTCGAGAGATAGCTAAGGCCACATCTATCGCCGTCAGGATCGGTCATGACGGTTAATTGAGCGCCAATCTCTTTAGCAAGTTTAATGGACTCATTGAAGGCTTCCGCGTTCTCTGGGTTTGGTGATGCGGTTCCGCCAAAAGCAGGGTCATGGATGCACTGCTTCTCCACTGGATAGATTTCGTATCCGCAATCTTTGAAGATGCGCATAGCGTTTTCGTAAGAAGCACCGTGCTGTGGGGAATAAACGATCTTGAAGCCTTTCTTTGGAAGGTCAGGATTGACCTGAGTCTTCATAACAAGAGAGACATATTCGTCATCGATTTCTTTGCCAAGCATGATGGTCTCAGCAGGTTTATCGGCTTTAGGAGCCTCAACAGTGAGCTCATCTGGGAGGGAGGCAAGGATTTCAAGCATTCTGGCGATCTTGGTTGGGACAAGCTGACAGCCAGTCTCATCGTAGACCTTGTAGCCGTTATATTCCTTTGGGTTATGGGAGGCGGTGATCATAATGCCGCCAGCGGCTTTTGTGTTGCGGACAGCGAAGGAAAGCTCTGGGACTGGGCGGAGAGCGTCAAAGATATAGGCTTTGATGCCCATCTCATTAAGGATCTTCGCAGAGAGAAGAGTGAACTCACGGGATTTGAAGCGGTTATCGTGGGAGATGACAACGCCCATATCTTTGGAGCCAGGAATCTTCTCAAGAAGATACATGCCGAAGGCAAGCGTGGCTTTCTTGACGGTGAAGTCATTCATCTTGTTGGTGCCAGCGCCGATGAAGCCGCGCATGCCGGCGGTTCCAAATTCAACATCTTTGAAGAAGGCGGCGTCTTTCTCCTCAGGTGTCAAAGCGGCGAGGGCTTTCTTGTCCTCTTCGCTGACCTTCGGTGAGGCCATCCATCTTTCGTAATTCAACTTAACCAAATCAGCCATGGTAATTCCTCCTGACTCTATTCATACCATATTCTAGGCGTTTCGAAGAAGGTTGAAAGAAGCTTTGATTCCTCTTCACCAAGTTTCGACTCAAATTCTTTGCCCGCTAGATAATCTAGAGGAGGCAAAGGATGACTGAAACTCATCTTATAAGCGTGTAGGAACTGGTTGGACCAGCCATACCTCGCTTTGATTTCGCGATTGAGGTTGAAGTCGCCATATTTACCGTCGCCGATAATTGGGTGGCCAATTGAGGCCATATGGGCGCGGATTTGATGGGTTCTGCCAGTGAGAATTTCGACTTCAATAAGGGAAAATCCCCCGCCAATCGTGCGTGTTTTGTATTTTGTTATGGCAGTCTTGCCACCTTTTTCGACGGGACACACAGTAACCATGCCTGTTTTTGAATCTTTCTTGAGAGGCTTGTTGATTGTGCCTTCCCAATCGGTCGATCCAACTACTATCGCAATGTACTTCTTGTGGATGTCGTCCCTCTCTTTGAAGAGGCGCGTTAGTTCGCTGAGCGCTTCATTTGTTTTACCAAAGACAACAAGCCCAGCCGTGTTCCTATCAAGCCTGTGGGCGGGAGATGGAACAAAGGAATGGTTCTCTGGGTTGAACTCGCCTTTGTAATAAAGATAATCGAGGACTTTTCTTGCTAAAGTGTTTCTTGTCTCTTTATCGTCGCCGATGACAAGGAGTCCTGCGGGCTTGTCCACGATAAGGATATTCTCATCCTCGTACACGATTGGATATTCAAGAGGCGCTTTAACGGCTTCCCTTGGTTTCTGGAATTCGGCTAATTGGGCTTCGGTGATATAAATACGGAGGGTGTCCCCTTCCATAAGTACATGATCCTTCTTGATCCAATGGCCGTTAACCTTGATGTCCTTCTTCCTGAAGGTCTTGTATATCAAAGAAAGCGGAGCGTTCTCGAGGAGTCTACGGACATACTTCTCCGCCTTCTGATTTGAGTTTGCTTTGTCGATAATCTTTTCAATCATGTTTGATTAACAAACATTGTAGCATAAAAGACTCTCACAAAGAGTAGCGGTCAGCATCAATATTCCGTTTGTTTCATCGTATTGTTGAAAATTCGAGGTCTCTAACCTATAATTCCCCTTGCGCGACACAAGAAAACGTTGCGTCATGGAGGAATACCCAAGTGGTCGAAGGGGCGGGCTTGGAAAGCTCGTAGGCGGGTAACACTGCGCTAGGGTTCAAATCCCTATTCCTCCGCCAATCAAAAAATAACCTAGGATTGCCTAGGTTTTTTTATTTGCTTTCATCCTCATGGGAAGGCTCTTTCTTATGATGAATCTTATTGAGGATGGTCTTCATTCCGATTGCCGTAAAGGTTACGCATAAGATGAACGGGGAACCAATTGGGGAAGCCCACCACACCCAGACGGCAGAGCCAATGCCAATAAGCCATTTGGCGGCATCGGTTGTCCAACCGCAAATGAGAGCGGCTAAATAGAACCCCCAAACCGAAACGGACCAAAGAAGGAAAGAGATGATTATGCAGATCGCGCTTCTCCAATCTCTGACGTTATAGAAAAGCCAAACGAAAGGGAAAGCGATAAGATACCACACCCACTTCCAGAACCTTTTGAACTTACTAGGCTCTTCACGGATGCGATCCTTCCAGGCTTTTTGCTTGTTGTTATATTCTTCTTCCAGTTTCTGGAGATACTCGCTCTTTTTCATATATCGACTCTTAGATAATACACCATTTCAAAGAAAAACCCCCAGGATAATTCCATGGGGGTTTTGTACATGATTTTCAGCTTATTCGGCTTTTGGCTCTTCGGCCTTTGGTTCCTCAGCTTTAGGAGCTTCTTCAGCTGGCTTAGTTTCCACCACTTTCGCTTCTTGAGCGGCGATGGCTTCTTGCTCAGCGGTGACCTTCTCGGATTCGGAGATGATCTTAAGACGTTGGGCACGGCGGAGAGCTCTTTCGTTATCGGTATCGTTCTTGCGGGCGAAACCATTAAGAGCGATGGCAGCGATGAGAGCCGCAACGAGGAGAAGAATGACGCCAAACCATCTGTATGAAAGATGCATGGCACTTTGGAAGGCATCTTGCCCAGTCCAGTTATCGCCTGGCTTGCCAGGATAAAGATCAGCGATGAAGCCAAGGACGATCATCACTAAACCGCCAAGAGCGAGAATTCCATCAAGGACGATGAAAACTATTTCGCCTTTGGAAAGCTTGTTCTTAGAAACATCTTCAATTTTGGTTGGAGTCATATCATTCATAATCGTAACCTAATTTACTTTGGGAGACCTGTTTTTGGGTCGAGTTCAACTGGCTCGCCTTGATCGGCTGGAGCCTCAGCTGGCTGAGCCTGAGCGGCTTGTTGCTGTCTAGCAATCTCAATGAGTTCTCTGATGAGTGGGTCATAGGACTGCTTCCACATTGGTTCAACTTCACGGATGAAGCCGTTGATGGAGTCTTCGGTTTCTTTAATAACCTCAGCAAATCCCTTACCAGTTGGGAGATCGCGACGTCCAGTCATGTATTCAACAAGGGCGAAGACTTTGTCTTGGACACCCATGTATCTTTCGTCGGTGAGGCGGTTGTTGGCGCGGACGGTGTTGAGAAGAGTGATAACTTCGGTGATATCGTTGCCGATGAATTTGCTGGCAGCGGTCTCTTCCCCTTTCGCTTCGCGACGGGCGACGTTGTAATCGTTGAAGAGTCTGACGAGTTGTCCGACCATGGTGAGATAGCAGACGCCTCTGTAAAGTCTTTCTTCAGCAAGGTCAGCAGCCTCGGCCTGAGCGACATCCATGCCTTTTGTTTTGGCGTCACGGATGATACCGGAAACCATGGCTTCGATGTTCTCGTGGATCGGAACAACGCCTTTGAAGATGGAAATGTGCTGAGCGTGGTCAACACGGAGGCCGTCATCGGCTTCCTTAAGGATGGTGCTTTCTTCACCGTAGACGTCAGCGTAGAAATCACGGATCATTTTCTCGAGTTTTTCACCATTCTCACCAGAGGCATTGATGATGCTCTTAAGTGGAGTTGGCTGTTCGACTTCAATAAGAACGCTTCTCTTCTTGTCTTTGAAAGCGTTGATGTCGTACTTTTCTTTGTTGAGCGTGTACTCAAGCGTGTCACGAATCGCTACTTTGTAGTGTTCGAGTGTTGCGATTACTTGTGTTGGTTGATTCATTCGTTAATTGCCTTCCTTTTAATCGTGTGTTTCAGCGGTTGTCTCCGCAGATGGGTAGACGTAATTCTCTAAGTCACTGAAACGCTTGATCACAAATGAAGCGTGTTGCTTAACGTCTTCGAGACTGTGATCCATGCAGAAGCTTCTTCCAGGGAAGGCTTGGAACATGGAAATATCATTGCCAGAATCGCCGACGACTAAAACATTATCCACATTGATTTGATTATAATCAAGATAAAACGAAATGCCCTCTCTCTTGGTGCAACCTTGGGCCGTGATTTCGATCGCCTGTTCTGAGGCAACGATATTGAGGTCAGGGTAGAGAGGTTGAAGTTTCTTGGCTAACTCAAATGAGAATGGGATGCTCTTTTTCCCGAAGCCTGGGAACATGAGGATCTTGTAAATGGTCCCCTGCTCAAGCTCTTGCTGGAAGATTGCATCATCCTTGAAATAAGGCTCGCGGTAAGTGCCTTCGAAAATACGGTAGATGGAGTAACCCATCTTCACCCATTTAGCGATTTCCTTCCTCTGACAGACCATATTATGGTCTTTGGTGAAAAGGAAAATGAGTTTTGCCTCGTGAATATTCTGAAGGACTTCGATGATCTTTTTGGCCTCTTCGTTAGCGATGCCTTTTTCAAAAATGGTTTTGCCCCCGGAAACAACGAGCGAACCATTGCAGGCGATGTAATCAAAGTTGATTCCGATCTTGGATCCGACCTTTTCGCCGAAAAACGCGTTTCTTCCGGTAACAAGAAGAATTCGTCCTCCATCACCGACAAAACGTTGAATGAAAGCAAGGTTCTCTTTGGTCACCATGTGAGAACGCTTTTTTGGATAGAAAAGGGTACCGTCCAAATCGGTCGCGATGAGCTTCACAGACTTCATGGATGACACATTTTATACTAACCTTTGGTTAATAACAAACGAGAATGCTCATTTTATGGCATCAACTGAGGTTTTTACGACTTTTAGGGCCTTTGAGAACACTTCAAGCGATGTCTTTTTGGGATCGTAAGCGGCAAGGAACTCGAATTCTTTTTGGTTGCGGATGAAAAAGACGATGTCAGACCTTTGATAGGTTGAGATGAGACCTTTGTAGGAAACCGCATAATTCTTTTTGAATGAGGATTCATTAAACGGGATGCCTTCCACTATCTGGCGATACCTTGCTCTTAGCATGGATAGAAGCCTTCCCGTGAACAAGTAATAGATGGTAATGCGGAAACCATGTCGATGAGCTTTTTGGAGATTGACCATGTCTTCGGGGGCCGCAAGAGTAAGGATTGTTGCAAAAGATTCTCCACCACTCAGACCTTCCTTAAACGATTTTATTGGCAAGGAGTGAATGAAGGCGTTCTTGTAACACTTGGCAAAGGTGGACCGTCCACTTCCTGGAACCCCTGCAATGACAATTAATTGAGGTTGTTCTTCAATCATGTTTGGCCACCACTTTCACAACCTGAAGTTTGTTGTTCAGATACTCTTTTGCGCCGTTCTTAAATTCGTCAACCAAAAAACCATTTTCGACATAAACGAGAGGCACTCCAGCAGCAAAATTTTTACGCCTAGCTTTTTCGATTCCGTATGAACCAGATTCAGCAGTGAGTTTGAAAAGATATTTTTTGTATTTGGCTGAGGAAGCCCCTCCAAGATATTGGCTCTTAAGGACACCCTTCTTCCGGTAAACCAAATAGAAATATTCCTTCCCTTTGATGATCTTTTTGGTCAGCGTTTTCTTCATGATTCCATTATAAACCTTTATTCTTGTTAGGCAACTTTCTTTTTGTGTTGCCTAATTTTAAATGAGTAAAAAGAAAAGAGCCCGATGGGCCCTTAACTTTTTTTGGTTAGTCCTTTAACTTATTTTCGACCTGAATGACGCCATATCCGCCATCTAAACGCTTATATGCGACGGAGATCTCATCATCTTCTTCATCGAGATAGACGAAGAACGAATGTCCGAGAGCTTCCATTCTTGTAATCGCATCATCAAGACTCATTGGTTCAAGGTAGATTGATTTGGTTCTGACGACTTCATCTTCGGCTTCTTTAGCTTCTTCAGCTTGGAAGTTTTCGAAGGCGATTGAACGTCCAAGAGACTCTCCGGATTTCTTCTTTCCGAAGCGGGTTTTGAGTCTTCTCATCTGGTCTTCTAACTTGTCAATGGCAACGTCAATTGAATCGTAGAAGTCATTAGCGCGAACCTCAGTTCTGAAGTCCATTTCTTTGGTGAAGATCGTGATTTCGACCTTAGCTCCAACTTTGTAGGTGACGACGACAGCACGGCAAAGGACGTTGTCTCCATCCACAAAGTACTTGTCCATTCTGCTGAGCTTTTTCTCGATGGCAGCACGAATAGAATCGGTGATAGTAGTGTTCTTTCCGACGATTTGGTATTTCATACCTTATGTACCTCCAGGATAAATATCCTTCTTTGATTATATTTTAATATAAACATTCGAAAGATAAATACTTTGACGCTCCAAAAAGCCTGTCATCGGCTCTATTTCCTAAATGTAAACCCAAAGGCATTTTAAAAACCCCTCAGTTTTGCCAAGGGGTTAGGTATTCAGTCACTAATTAGGGGGTTATTTGGAGTATTTAGAGAAGAATTCCTTCAACTCGGCAACCTTATCAAGTTCTTCCCATGGGAGACTAAGCTCATCTCTGCCAAAGGCTCCGTATACTGTTGTATCAAGGTACTTGAACTTTGGCTTGTTGAGAGAGAACTTCTGGATGATGGCGCCAGGTCTCGCATCGAAGATCTTCTTAATGGCTTCAAGGATGATGTCATCACTGTAACGGCTGGTCTTGAAGGTCGAGATATTGATTGAGACAGGCTCAGGGATGCCAATCGCATATGCAAGCTGGACTTCCATTCTGTCAGCGGCTCCAGCCGCGACAAGGTTCTTGGCGATGTATCTCGCGTAATAGCAAGCGCTTCTATCAACCTTGCTTGGGTCTTTGCCAGAGAAGGCTCCGCCTCCATGGTGAGCGCTTCCTCCATAGGTGTCGACGATGATCTTCCTGCCAGTCAAACCAGTATCGCCAGCAGGTCCTCCGATGACGAACCTGCCAGTAGGATTAATAAGGATATTGAAGTCATCATTGAGGCCAAACTCTTTGGCAACTTCCTTCATGATCTTCTCGGAAACGAATGCACGGAATTCCTTCATGTCGGTCTCTGGATCGTTCTGGATGGACATGAGGATGGTGTCGATACGTGGATGGCCATGGTCAGTGTAATCAATAGTGACCTGTGACTTCATATCCGGTCTAGCATGTTTGAAGGAACCATCCTTTCTTAGAGCGCTTGCTTTCTTCACGAGTGCGTGCGCGATAGAAATAGGGAGAGGCATATAGTTCTTGCTCTCGTTTGAAGCATATCCAAACATCATTCCTTGGTCGCCTGCACCCATCTCTAAAAGAGAGCCGCGGGAGACGCCCATATTGATATCTGGCGATTGTTCTTGGACTTTGACATCGATTTTGCAGGTGTCGCAGCCAATGCCTTTTTCAGCGGATGTATAGCCGATATCACGAAGGACTTTTCTCGCAATTTTTTCGTAATCCGGATGGGTTTTGCTGGTGATTTCACCACCGATGAGGATGTATTCGTTTGTAGTAAAAACCTCGCAGGCAACGTGGGAATCTGGGTCGCCAGCGAGCGTGGCATCAAGAATCGCGTCAGAGATTTGGTCGCAGACCTTATCTGGATGACCTTCGCTGACTGATTCGCTTGTGAATAATATCTTTTCCATAAATAACCTTTCGAGTAAAAAGCCTCCCACCAAGTGGAAGGCTCATTGTCCGTTCCTCTAGCATCGCTCCAGGGGTGGGCCCCGGCTAAGGACGAGCACTTACCTCTATAGAGGAGTTGCTAGCGCTTTTTCGCAGTCCTTTATAAAGCGCTTCTTGATACTAGCTTTTCGCTCGGACGATATTATATATGAGTTATTTCAAATGTGTTAGTCTCATGATAAAAGGCCCCCAAGCAAGGGGCCTTCTTTAACTAATCCTTCAAGGATTTTAGGGCTTTTGCGAGTTGGTCAGGACAAGATGTTTCTCCTGTTCTGCTTCCGTGGCATTTGATGCCTTCTAGAAGTGAGATGACCTCATCGATTTTTCTCCCTTCGCATAGACGCGCAACGCCTTGCCTATTTCCTTGGCAACCTCCGATGGTCTCGATTTTGACGATAGTGTCTCCATCGACGGTGATTATCATCTCACGAGCGCAGACGTCCGTGGGTTGGTAATGGACGGTTTTCATTATTTGACGATGGTTCCGTAGATGGTGCCAGAAGCCCAAGCGGCATTGGCTTCGTCGGTGTCAATGTGCATAGCAAGAGCGTACTTCTCGCTGACACGGATGACAGTGTCGCCAAAGATGGTCTCACGGCCGGTTCCAGAGATAAGGACGCGGACGATTTCGCCATTCTTAACACCGAACTTCTCGGCATCGGCTGGGGTCATGTGGATGTGACGCTTGGCAACGATAAGGCCTTCTTTGAGCTCGATGGCTTTGCCATTGAGTGGATTGACGAGTTTGATTGGGGCGCTGCCAGCGATGTCTCCGCTTTCACGGACTGGAGCAGCAACCTTAAGGGTTCTTGCGTCGGTGCCGCTGACTTCGACTTGGTTCTCTTTTCTTACTGGACCAAGGATCGAGACGTTCTTGAGCATGGATTCTTTGCCGGTCTTTGGATTGACTGGGCCGACGATGTCAAGACGGGTGTTGCTGGCGAACTGGCCTGGCTGGGAAAGTGGGTTTCTGACCTCGAGTTCAGCATGCTTTCCGGCAGCGATTTCCTCATCGCTAAGCATAAGATAATCAAGGGTTTCCTGGGTAACGTGGATATGCCTTGCGCTGGTTTCGACAATGAATTTTAATTCTTCCATTTTTTGTTTCTCCTCTTTTGGGCAACTAATTATAACTCTTGCGTAGCAAAGAAAAACAAAAAGCACTTCCTTTTTTGCGTATAAAGGACATACAATAGGCACGACAAAAAGGAGGTATCAACATGATCGAAGAAAAGAATGAAAACAAAGAGACCGAAGAGATCGAGAAGGTCGAACCGGAAAGCGAAGAAATAGAAACTCCGATTGATGAGGTCACCTCTGAGGAAATCACCCAGTCCAGATTCGGTCCAGAAGACCTTGAGGCCGCGATCAAAACTCGCGACAGAAAAGCCCTCATTGAGATTTTCGAAACCATTCCTGACGCCGATATTGCTGAAGCCGCTGAAGAGATTGATATCAAAGAGCTTATTACCTTATTTAGGTATGCGAAACCATCACTCACGGCCCCTCTTTTCGCTGAATTAAGCCAAGACAAGAAAGAAGAGCTCGTCACCGCCATGAGCGACCGCGAGCTTATCGCAATGATCAACGAGCAGTTCGCCGATGACGTTGCCGATACCGTTGACGACATGCCTGCAAACCTTGCTAGACGTGTTCTCAAAGCCGCTAGCCCTGATATGAGGAAGGACATCAACCACCTTCTGAAGTATGAAGACGACACCGCCGGCGCCATCATGACCACCGAGTATCTCGAATGCAGAGATACCGCGACCGTCAAAGAGACCATCAACCTCGTCCGTACCAAAGGTAAGGATGCGGAAACCGTCTATACCATCTTCGTCAAAAACAAAGCACGCAAATTCGTTGGAACCGTCGACTTAGATGATCTTATTTGGTCAAATGAGGATCAAACCCTTGCGGAAATCATGAATAAAGACGCGCCATATTGCCACGTCAACACCGATAAGGAAGAAGTCGCGAACATGTTCCGTAAGTATGACCTTAACGCCATGGCCGTTCTCAACAAAGACGATTGCATCATCGGTATCGTCACCGTTGATGACGCCGTCGACGTCATGGACCAAGAGGCCACTGAAGACCTTGAAAAAATGAACGCCATCACGGCCTTAGAGGATTCATATCTTGAGACCCATCCAGTCTCAATGATGAAGAAATGCGTCCCATGGATCATCGTTCTTTTGATCCTTGGCACCCTTTCCTCAATGATTCTTTCCATCTTCCAGGATAGACTTACCGTCCTTCCTGTCTTAGCCGCCTTCATCCCTGTCCTTATGGATACTGGCGGAAACGCTGGAGGCCAGACCATCGCCCTTATGATTCGTGGTCTTGCTCTTAAAGAATTCGAGCCAAAAGAGGCTTGGAAGATTCTTGGAAGAGAAATCAGAAGCGCTCTTCTTATCTCTCTTGCCATCGCTTCCTTCGCTTTCCTCTGGTTCACGATGGAACAATACACTGGAATCGTCCATAACACCCAAGCGGATCTCGCCTGGTGCTTAGATAACGGCGTGGCCTATACGGACGCCCAATGGGGTACCATCTGGAACGGCCAAGTTTGGAGCGGCGGTTTCTTCGTCAACGTCGTCAAGATTTCTGGCATTGTTGCTGGTACTCTCTTTGTTACCACCATCGCTAGCAAAATCGTCGCTGTTTTGCTTCCTCTTGGAGCCGCTGCTCTCAAGAAAGACCCTGCCATCGTTTCGCAACCATTACTCACGACCATCATCGATGGAACCTCACTTCTCATCTACTTTGGAATCGCTGAATTATTGGTGCTTCAATTTATTTCATAAACTAATTGATAAACAAAACCGAGGTGAGTATAATTCACCTTGCCGCGGGAATGGCGGAATGGTAGACGCGTACGTTTGAGGGGCGTATGGGGCAACCCGTGTCAGTTCAAGTCTGATTTCCCGCACCAACTTAAAAAATGGTTCGACAGATCGT
>JAILRR010000023.1 GCA_024698065.1 Bacilli bacterium | reverse complement strand
AACGTTCTTGATCCATTTGCATTCGTATCTTTGATATTCCTTGAAGGAAGGGAGAGGGTAGTGGCCCAAACCAAGATAGTTAGAGAAGTCACCGCCGATATATTTGTCATAGAACTCTTTTGGGGTGAATTTGCCTTCGTTATGGTATTTCTCATCTTTGTCGACATATTCGAAGGTGAATGAATCGGAGATGGTGCCGAGTGCCATTCCAAGGACTTTGTAGATCTCAGAGAGATAGCCTTCCTTAAGGGAACGGAGGTCATCAAGGCTCTTTCCTTCGGAATGGGCTTTTCTGAGCGAATAGATGTCTTTGGCAATCAATTTGTTGAGGGTGCTGTTTAACTCAGAAGTAGCACTTGAGACCGCTCCATCAGGCATGACGTAAGAAGGAACGACGCCATATTTCTTCACGAGGTTAGAGAACCAGTTGAAGTATCCTCCGTCGGAGGTGTTATCGAGGTTCCAGGTGTTCATCCTTGAATCGATTGGTTCATCAAGAAGAAGAAGCGCTCTTTCAAGTGTGGCGTTGCTCTTCTCGAGCTTGTCATAGAACTGAAGATAGGCTTGAGAGAGTTCGATGTTCTTGATGCCAAGATTCTTCATGAGAATGGTTCTAAGGACATTGAGGCCAGCGAACATCCAGCATCTTCCTGATTGCTTCTGATTGGTGACCGAACCGGCTTTGACATCAACGCTGAAGGTATTCGTCAAAGAATCGAAGGTTTCTTTGTCGATGGCACTGTTAAATAAGCCGTTGTGGGTGACAGTTCTTTCAATCACCTTGTGGCTCTTATCTTTTTTGTATTCTTCTTCGTAGACTTTTAATTCTTTCTTTTCGATTGTTTCTTTCATGAGAATTCTCTCCTCCTTTTGGGCAGCGTGAATAACATATCACAAGAAAAAGAAAACTAAAGGATTACTTTTTTAAAGTAAACGAAAGACTGTTTCAACCTAAGGTTTTTGAGTGCGCTGAATAACCAATGTGAACAAAATGGGTCTTTTTGCGTAAAAATGTTTCACACAAACGATTGCAATAACGTGAAAACCTAATCAAAACGCCCCACGAATTGTGAGGCGTTGTTTCTTATCTGTGCTTGGCGTGGAAGGCGACTGAGACTCCGCCTGGGCCGCTATGAGCGCCAGCGGTTGGGTTGCAAGGAACTTTCTCGATATTAAGGTCTTCACCGAATCTAGCTTTGAGCATCTCGCACATCTTCTTAACAAGAAGCGGGGCATCGGTATGTCCAACGACGAATGTGTAATTCTTGATGTCGTCTCCAAGATCCTCAACGAACTTAACCATCGTCTTTAAGGCATTAGCCTGGCCAATGGCTTTGCCAAATGATCCCATGATGCCTTTCTCATTGATGTTGATAAGAGGCTTGATGCCAATCATTCCTCCCATGAACGCGCTGAAACCGGAAACGCGTCCAGACCTCTTGAAGAACTTGAGGTCATCGGCGAAGAAGTAGCAGGCGAAGTGCTGTCTTTCCTCTTCTCCCCATTTGATGAGTTCATCGATGGTAGCGCCTTTCTTATATCTCTCAAGCATCTCCTTGACGATGACGTATGCGCCAGTGGTCATGCTCATCGTGTCAAAGTGTTCGAATCTGACATCAGGGTATTTCTCTTTGAGCTCTTTGATGGCCTTCTCCATGTTGTCGAAGGTCAGGCTCATCGCACTTGAGAAATGGATATAGAGGATCGTATCCCCTTTAGCGAAAGCAGGTTCGAATATCTCTTTGTAATTGGCAGGCGATAAAGCGGCAGTGGTAGGAATCGTTCCTTCACGGAGCGTGTTGTAATAAGCGTGAGGTTCGAATTCTTCAAAATCGACATATGGATAGACTTCTTTCTCACCGATGAAATAAGGCATCGAGATGAGGGATACGCCATATTCCTCAGCCTGGGCTTTGGTGATATCGCAATCGGAATCAACGAAAATGTGAAGCATGGTTATTAACGGCCTTTCTTGTTTATAAGAAAAGTTTATAGGAAAGCTGGTTTAAATAGAACAATTTAAAGGTTTGATTGTCTTAAGATCATCCTCAATCAGCCTCTTGGCCTCCCTCATATCGATATCGTTTTGGAGATTGAGGAAGAAATTCTCGCTGACTCCGAAATAGATTCCAAGCCTGATTGAAGTGTCGGCGGTAATCTTTCTCCTATCGTGAAGAATGTCTTGGATGCGGGAAACAGGCACGCCTATGTCCTTGGCAAGCTTGTATGCGGAAAGATGAAGAGGTTTCATGAAATCCTCTCCAAGGAATTCACTCATTTTTGGTACTCTGATTCTGTCCATGTTCTTCTCCTGTTAGTGATAATCGACAATGTGAACGTCTTCATAGTTTTTCCCGCCGTCAATCGGTTTGAAGGCAATTCTCCATTGATTGTTGATGCGAATGCTCCAGAACCCTTCTCGGTTCCCCAAGAGTTTCTCCAAATGGTTTGAGGGCGGCAGTATTAAGTCATACAATTTTCCGGCCGCATGAATCGTAATGAGTTTTTTAAGGGCGATTTCGGCGATAGAAGGGGGAATCCGTTTTGAGAACCTTCCTTGAAAGACTTTCTCGGTTTCCTTGTCTTTGAAGCTCCTGATCATCTCTATTATACCTACTTTCCGTGTGCATACAAGACATTCATATAGGATTTGCATATGCTTGCCTATCGAATGCGAGGAAATATCTCTCCTCACTT
>JAILRR010000062.1 GCA_024698065.1 Bacilli bacterium | reverse complement strand
GCCCCAATCTATAGCAAAGAATCTCTCCATGCCGCTGTCGTTGAGATCATCGTTCTCAAAGGCGCGAGATGCAGATACACGACCGTCCAGAACTGGTCCAACAACATCGTCAACATGGTCACTCAAAGAGCCCTTGTCATGGACGATGGCCTTATGGAATGGGTTGATGGCAACATCGGGTCCCTCCGTAATATGAAATACCCAGCCTGCATCCTTCAGGGCGATGGCGCAAAAGGTACAGTCATTTCCATAGCCGTTGGTGGAAGGAACCAATTCCAGGACAATGGTTCGAGAATGATCCACATCGGAAAGAACACTTCCTCGAACATCATCTCCAAGTCCGTTTGCTCCCATGGCGGTGTTGCCAACTACCGTGGTACCGTCCGTATGCACGAAGGCGCGGAGAACGCTCACTCACACATTGAATGTGACACCCTCATCCTTGATGGTGAATCCCGTTCGGATACATATCCAAAGAACGAAATCATGAACGCATCCTCCTATATCGAACACGAGGCTACAGTCTCCAAGATCAACGAAGAACAGCTCTTCTATCTCATGAGCCGCGGCATCAGCGAAGAGGATGCGACGAACATGATCATCATGGGCTTCATTGAGCCATTCTCAAAAGAGCTTCCTATGGAATATGCGATCGAGCTCAATCGTCTCATCAAGCTCGATATGTCCGATTCCGTCGGCTAGACGAAAGCAAAAACACCGAGGATTTGCAGTGGATTTTGATGTAATTGTCGTTGGTGGTGGACATGCTGGAGTGGAAGCTGCAGCAGCCAGTGCGCATCTTGGAATGCGTACCCTTTTGTGTACCCTCAACAAGAAGATGATTGCTAATACCCCATGCAATCCACACATCGGCGGAAGCGCCAAAGGCATCGTCGTCCGTGAGATAGACGCTCTTGGCGGAATGATGGGTCAGTTCGCTGATTATCATCCCCTTCAAATCAAGATGCTCAATACTGGCAAGGGTCCAGGCGTTCAGTGCCTTCGTGCCCAAGTCGATAAAAACGGATATCCAAAACATGTGCAGGATTACCTGGACACCGTTCCTAATCTATCTATTAAGGAATGTCAGATCACTGGCCTTCTCCATGACGAAAACAAAGTTATGGGCGTCATCACCAAAGAAGGTGAAGAGATTTCTTCCAAAGCAGTCATCCTCACGACTGGCACCTATATGGAAAGCACAATCATCTCAGGTCAATCCGTCAAAGAAGAAGGACCTGATGGAGAAGAAGCCTCACATGGTCTTTCTGGTTGTCTACAGAAGATGGGGATTGAGATGTTCCGCCTTAAGACCGGAACGCCTCCACGCTTAAAGAAGAGCACGATCGATTTTTCGAATGCTTCAATTCAGCCTGGCATGGGTGGCGAACTCGCTTTCTCATACCTCACGAAAGAATTCACTCCTTTAGAGAAACAACTTCCTTGCTATTTGATCTACACATCCGATGAGACAATCAAGATGATTCAGGAACACCTTTCTGAATCCGCTGTCTTCAATGGGGTCATCAAAGGCATCGGTCCTAGATACTGCCCATCAATCGAATCTAAGGTCGTCCGCTTCGCCGACAAAGAAAGGCACCAGCTCTTCCTTGAACCAGAGTTCGAAGACGGGGAATCAATCTATCTTCAGGGTTTTAGCACCGGATTCCCTCATGATTTGCAAGAGAAATTGGTGCATACCCTTCCAGGTTTAGAGCACGCTGAGATACTCAAATACGCTTATCAAATTGAGTATGATGCAGTCGCTTCTTTCCAGTTTGATTCAAGCCTCAAAATCAAGAAATACGATGGTTTATATATCGCTGGTCAGATCTGTGGCACTTCAGGTTATGAAGAGGCTGCCGCTTTAGGCCTTATGGCGGGTATCAACGCGACAAGGGCTATCAAAGGGGAAACTCCTTTCGTTCTCGGAAGAGACGAAGCCTATATCGGTGTCATGATCGATGACCTAACCACCAAAGGCGTTGATGAGCCATATCGCCTAATGTCCTCAAGAGCAGAATACCGTCTCCTTCTTCGTCACGATAACGCGGATGACAGACTTACCGAGAAGGGCTACGAGATTGGTTTGGCCTCAGAAGAGAGAATCACCAAATATAGAACGAAGACAAAGAGAATCGCTGAGGCAATAGAGATTCTCAAGAACACGATTGTCTCCGAAAAAGAAGGACTTAAAGAATATCTCCTCGCAAATGGTTTCACCGATGTTGAGATTGGACATAGGGGCTATGAGCTTTTGAAACGTCCAGGACTTCATCTTCGTGAAATCATGTCATTCATGCCAGAGATGGAAAGCTATAGAGACTTCGATGATGCGACTGTCCTTTCGCTTGAGACGAAAGTCAAATATGAAGGTTACATCACTCAGGAACTTAAAGATGCGAAAGGCAACCACAAGCTTGAGAACATCAAGATGCCAGTAGGGGAAGATTATTCCTCTTGGGAAGGCCTCCGTCTTGAGGCAAGAGAAAAACTCAAGAAGGTCAATCCTGCCACAATCGGACAAGCTTCCCGCATTCCAGGGGTGAACCCTGCTGATATTTCGATTATCATTTTGACGATGAAGAAGAGAGGCCTTTTATGACATACGAAGAGATGGTTGACCTCTTAAGGGGCAAAATCGACCTTAACGAAAAGACCGTTGAGCGTTTTAAGAAATACGCTTCTCTTTTGAAGGAGTGGAACGAGAAGATGAATCTCACCGCCATCACCGATGAGCCTGAGATAGTCGAGAAGCATTTTTATGATTGCCTTCTTCCAACAAGCCACGATCTTCTCGATGACAAACTCATCTGTGACTTAGGCACCGGAGCCGGTTTCCCTGGCATGGTTTGGGCTATTGCCTATCCTAAGTGCGTCGTCACCCTCGTTGATGCGACTGGCAAGAAATGCATGTTCCTCAATGAAGTCATCAAAGAACTCAATCTAACGAACGCTTTCGTGGTCAACTCTCGTGGCGAAGACCTCGACATGAGAGAGCATTTTGACATTGTGACCGCTAGGGCGGTTGCCCCTCTCAATATCCTTCTTGAAGTCACCGTTCCTCTTATCAAAGAGAAGGGGCTCATGATCGCCATGAAAGGCGCTAAAGGAAAAGAAGAGTTAGAGGCCGCAAAGAAAGCCGTCCAAAAGCTTTACCTTAAGGTAATAGAGATCAATGAACAAGCGCTCCCTAATGACGAGGGAGTCCGCTATAACATCACCCTCAAGAAAGAGAAGAAGACCGAAAAGAAGTACCCTCGTTCTTGGGCTGATATTCAGAAAAAGCCTTTGTAAAATAACCTGATTTTGCAACGGTTTTTTAGATTTTTTCCAAATATTGGAATATCATTGTTTTATGACGAGAATCATAAGCATCGCTAATCAGAAAGGTGGAGTCGGCAAGACTACGACGGCCATCAATCTTTCTAGCGCTTTGGCAACATATGGCAAAAAAGTGCTTTTGATCGACTTTGACTCACAAGGCAACTCCACCCGTGGACTTGGCTTTGATATCACCTCTTTGACCTACACCATTTATGATGCCTGCATCAAGGAAGCTGACATCAATGCAATCATCAGAAGAACTTCCTGTAAGGGCGTTGATATCGCTCCAAGCAACCTTCGCTTGGCCAATCTTGAAGCCTATATGCAAAGCCATGGCATCGGAACTCCTTTTGCCGTTTTGGCGGACGCTCTCAGCCATCTTAAGCGTGACTATGATTTCATCATCATCGATTGCCCGCCGTCCTTAGGCATTCTTTCTTTGAACGCTCTTGTCGTTTCAACAAGCGTCATCATCCCAATCCAATGCGAATTCTTCGCCATGGAAGCGGTGGCCTCGATGCTTAGCACAGTCAATCGTATCCAAAACAATTACAACCCCGCTCTCAAGATTGAGGGCTTCCTCATGACCATGTACGATTCGAAAGCCTCGTTGTGCAATGAGATCGTTGCTCAGGTCAGAAGCCTCTTCGATGAGAATACCTTTGTGACCATGGTCCCAAGGAACGTGTCTCTCCCTGAAGCGAGCGCGCATGGGCAATCCGTCATCGACTATCGCCCATCCTCAACAGGCGCAACCGCCTACCTCGCTCTTGCCCGTGAGGTTTTGGAGCATGAAAAAGAGTAACGTCTCATCGTTAAGCAAACTCGTTAAGAAGTTCTCGCAAGAAGATGTTATTCTCCAAATGGAGAAGGAATATCGCAGCGTTGCTTCTGTTAATATTCCACTCGAAAAAATCGACGATAATTCCTACGTTAATAAAGTAATCTTTTCCAAAAAGACAGTGAATTTGCTGGGGAAATCCATCAAAGAGAAAGGCTTTTTCAATCCGCTTGTGGTCCGTCCAAAAGGGGACCGCTATGAGCTGATACTTGGAAGGAAAAGATACTTCGGTGCGAAGAACATCGATCTTAAAGAAGTCCCCGCCATCATCAGAGAAGTGGATGATGAAGAGGTCCTTTTGATGCTTCTTGCCGATGTCCGTGATGAGAGGGAAGGCAACATCATTGAGATGGCCCTTATATGCACGGCCCTTTCTAAGAAGTTCAATTATTCGCAAGCTACACTTGGAAAGCTTTCTCACCAATCAAGGAGCCAGGTCACCAATATCGTCCGCCTTCTCTCTTTGCCAGAAAAAGTCCTAAAGGAAGTGGTTTTAGGAGAACTCTCTTATGGGCATGCACGCGCTCTTTTAGGTCTAGAGAAATTTGAGATTGAAGAAGCGGTGAACACCATTCATAGGAACAAGCTATCCGTTAGAGAAACGGAGGCTCTTGTGAAGAGATACCGTTACGAAGATGGGGATTATGAAGAGCTTATTTCCTTAATTACAAAAAGCAACGCCCGCGATGTGAAAATAAAACCATCATCAGTCTCTTTTGAATTCGATACTGTTGAAGAGAAAGAAACGTTTATTAAAGAATATTTGAAACAATAGTTTCATTCTTTCTGTATGCTTGACTTTGGACTGGATTGTTCCTAAAGATGAGAACGCAGGTGTGGATGTGGTAATGTGTTAGTTGTATGAAAAGACGTTGGCTGACTTCTTTATCGTTTGTCTGCCTTTTGGCAACTTCGTGTTCTCCTCGAAAGCTTGTTTTCATCAACCCTGGAAAATATGTGTTGGAGGGTGAACAAGACGAAAATGCCTATAACGTTTCTGGCGAAACGTATTTTGTGGCATCCCTAACCGAATATTCGATTTTTAAAGGCGAAGCCGAATCCTTCGAGGACAATCAAAAGAATTCCGGCGAGACTGGTCACTGGTATGTTTCAGGATATGAATACTTGCTTGATCTTTCATGGAAAAATTGCGCTTTTGAGACGATGCCTTCTCTTTTTCAAGGCGGTTGTGATGAAGATACTATGCTTTTATGGTCTCCAGATGCTCTAAATTACTCAGTTCGTTTTTTAGGAATAAGAAAGAATGATTCAATTACTTCCGTAAAGATTGGATTTCACGATAAAGAGAATAAAGAAACTGCCACATTCATGTTCACTCAATCCATCGAAGAATAGAAACGCTTGATTTCTTTTGTGACACTACTATGATAGTAGTGCTTCAGGGCGACGAGAATTACGTCGACTGGCGGTAAAGCCCGCGAGTGGGACACCCCACATGAACTGGTGAGATTCCAGTGCCAACGGTACAGTCCGGATATGCAGAAGCTAATATTTGCTTAAGCCCCCTGATGTCAGCCATATAGGAGGATTTTTTATTTTTATGGTTTTGACAGAAGAACAAACAACTGATCTCACACCAGAACAAACAACTGGTCTCACGCCAGAACAAATTTCGTGGATCGTTCTAGGCGCGTCATTAGTCGCGACAATCATCTTCGTAATCTTGTATTCCAAGTACATGAAGAAAAAGGAATTCTCCTGGGCGAGATTCGCTGCTAGGGTCGCCATCTTTGGCGCCTTATCGTCCATTCTCTATGTAGTCCCAGTATTCCAGCTCAAACTACCTTTCCTTCCAGCTTTCATGGAACTTCACTTTGATGAGGTTCCGGCGTTTATTGCCGGTTACGCTTACGGGCCATTTACCGCTTTTATCGTTATCCTCATCAAAACGCTTATTAAGCTTCCGTTCAGCAGCACCTTCTGCGTCGGCGAGTTAGCCGATCTCATCTTTTCCTCGGCCTTTGTCCTTCCTGCCGCTTTCATCTATAAGAAAGTCAGGAACCTTAAAGGTGTCTTCATTGGATTTGGCGTGTCCTTCGTCCTTCAGATCATAGTCGCATCCCTCATGAATGTTTACGCCATCTTGCCTTTCTATATGCAAGTCATGAATTATCCATATGATGCGATTATGGATATGTGTTCAAAAGCGAACCCATTAGTCAAGAATCTTGGATTCGATTACGTGATCTTCATTGTTGTGCCGATGAACATTATTAAGAACACCATAGTTCTCGTTCTCACATACTTCGTCTACAAAGGAATTCACAAATCCCTCCGCTGGGAAAAACCAGAGGAAAAAGAAGAACCAGAAGTGGTTGACGTCCAAGCTGAATAACAAAAAAGGATGGCAAACTGCCATCCTTTTCTTTTTTAGAAGTTATTCCTCGATAGCGCCGACTGGGCAGCTGGCGACGACTTCATCAGCAGCGCCGTCTTCCATCTCAGCGATGGCTTCGCTCTTGCCTTCATCATTGAGGGCGAAGGCGTCTGGTGCCATGTTGACACAGAGGCCACAGCCGATGCAGCTGTCAGCGTTGACTTTAAGTTTTTTCATGTTTGGATAACTCTCCTTTGTTTGGTAAGACTTATTGTAAATTGACCATGCCGAAAGTCAATATTGACACCCTCTGATAATCATTAAAAAGAGTCTCTTGTTTCATTCCTTCTCTTTTCAAGAGATAATATTCTTTGCTAGTTATGAAATCACGGACGAAGAAGTGGGCCCATTACAGGGAAAAGATCAAAAAACTTCCTGCTGAGAAGTTCTCCAAGAGGAAAGACTACACCGAGGTCGCCTCTATGTCCGATTTGGCTGAGATGAATGTGAGCGCAAAAGCCGCTAACGCCATCTCTGGCAATTCCGCTCATAACATGAAAGCAACCCCATATTCGGTATATCAAAGAAGAAGGCGCAATATGCTCTTCGTTAAACTGGCTGTGACCTTGGTCGCCGTCATTGGCCTAATCTGCGCTTGGTTCTTCTGGGTCATGAGGTAAGAAAATGGAAAGATTCATCACCGTCGCTATCGATGGACCAGCTGCCGCTGGCAAAAGCACTATCGCCAAAAGAGTTGCTAAGCTTCTCAATTACACATATTTAGATACCGGTGCCATGTACCGTGCCGTCACTTATGCCGTCATCAAAGCGGGTCTTAACCCTGAGATCGAAGAAGAATCGGTCAAAGTCCTTCCTGGCCTCAAGATCGACCTTAAGGAAGATGGAACCGTTCTTTGCAATGATGAAGATGTCACCAAAGTCATTCGTGAGCCAGTCGTCTCAAGCAAAGTAAGCTATATCGCCGCGATGAAGCCAATCCGTCTAGCTCTTGTTGATATGCAGCGTGAAATGGCTAACAGCAAGAATGTAATTCTTGATGGCAGAGACATCGGCACTTATGTCCTTCCAAACGCGAATGTGAAGATTTTCCAAATCGCTTCTGTTGAATGTCGCGCCAAACGTAGATATATTGAGAACCTCGAGAAGGGGATTGCGTCCACTCTCGAAGAGATCACCGAATCGGTGAAGAAGCGCGACTACATTGACTCTCATCGCGACTTCGCCCCATTAAAGAAAGCTGAGGATGCTGTCGAAATCGACACCTCAGACATGACCATCGAAGAGTCAGTCGACGCCGTCTTGGCCGTCATCAAAGAGAAAACAGGTATAGAGATTCCATGTCATTAGGCGTTTTAGCGTTAGTAGGTGCTCCATCCGCAGGGAAGAGCACCATCTTCAACCGTATCGTCGGAGAGCGTAAATCCATCGTTGAGCCAACCCCAGGCGTCACGAGAGACAGGATTTATGGCAAAGGCGTTTGGTTGACCAAAGAGTTCACCGTCATCGATACCGGTGGTCTCACTTCTTTTAACGTGCCTTTCCAGGATCTCATCAAAGCCCAAGCTGAAGTCGCTATTCAGGAAGCCGACATCATCGCCTTCATCGTCGATGGAAATAAAGGCCTCACAAGCGATGACAGATATATCGCCAAAATACTCAGGATGAGCGGAAAGCCAGTCGTCCTTGTCGTCAACAAGATCGACAACATCATGGAATACGGCAACACCGGCGAATTCTATTCACTTGGCCTAGGCGACCCAATCGCCGTCTCCGGTGCACACGGTATCGGTATCGGCGACCTTCTCGACGAAGTCGTGAAGAAACTCCCAGAGAAAGAAGTGCCAGATTATGGCGATGCGATCACTTTCTGTTTGATCGGCCGTCCAAACGTTGGCAAATCATCCCTTTCCAATAGGCTTCTCGCCAGCGAAAGAACCTTAGTCTCCAATATCGCGGGAACCACCCGTGATTCAATCGATACACCATTTACCAGAGACGGCAGAAACTACGTCGTTATTGATACGGCAGGTCTCGTCAAACGC
>JAILRR010000075.1 GCA_024698065.1 Bacilli bacterium | reverse complement strand
GCCATCATAGATGATCTGACCGTCTTCGACGATTTTGTTGTTGGCCAAGATGCCAAGGATGGCCTTGGAAGTGACGGATTTTCCAGAGCCAGACTCACCGACGATGGCCATCGTCCTTCCTTTATATAAAGGGAAAGAGATACCACGGACCGCTTTGACGGTGCCGGAGTCGGTTCTGAAAGAGACTCTAAGGTCTTTGACTTCGAGGATTTTCTCGTTATTGATAACTGTTTTCTTCATAACATTAGTCCTCGCTTCCTCTTAAGGTTGTGTTGAAGGCGTCGCGTAAGCCGTTGCCGAATAAGTTGAAGCAAATCATGAGCAAGGAGATGACGACGCATGGGAAGAAGAGCATGTGTGGGTGGGCGTTAAGGCCAGCGTGCGATCCTTCGTTGAGAAGCGAACCGATGGAGACAAGTCCGCTTGTGGAGAAGTTGACGACACCAAGGTATGAAAGGGTCGATTCTCCGAAGATGACGCCAGGGATCATGAGAACGCTTGAAGTGACAAGGGTTCCTGCCGCGTTAGGAAGGATGTGCCTGAAGATGAGGCGAGGATCCTTCGCGCCTAAGGTTCTTGAGGCAAGAACGTATTCTTGGCCCTTGAAACGATAGAACTGCATACGCGTCGTTCCCGCTACGCCTATCCAGCCTGAGTAGACGAAGGCAAGCAAGAAAGCAAGAACGATGATGCCTCCTTGACCTATCGCGCTCTTAAGGTCGGCGTTATTCGTAAACTGAACGGATGCGATTTCGAGGATGACGATTGTCGGGATGCAGGAAATGATGTCGGTGACACGTTCCATGACAAGGTCAGCGGTTCCACCATAATAACCAGACACCGCGCCCCAGATGAGGCCGATGATGAAGTTGATGAGGGAGATGCCAACACCGAGGAGGAGAGAGAATCTCGTACCGAGGGCAAGACGGTAGAAGATGTCTTCGCCTGCGCTATTGGTGCCGAACATGAATCTTGGTTCGAAACCGTTATGGAAGGTGAAGTAATCGTAGTAGTCGACACGGATAGTCACTTTGCCAAGGTTGTCTTTGGCGTACACGTACTCACCACCATTCATTTCATAGATTGGGGTGACTTTGTTATTTGCGTCGTATTTGATGACGAAGGAGTTTTGGCTGTAGTTTCTCGAGACGATTTCATACCAGACCCTCTGGTGCTGGTTGTAATAGCCTTCGAGGAAGTCGATGATTTTGCTAATCGCGTCTTCGGTTACTGGAGGAGTGACGCCTTCGTCAATAGCCGCTTTCATCTCATCCTCAAGTTGTTTCTGATATTTATCAAGGTAACTGCCGCAGTTGCGGAGAGGCTTCATGATGCCTTTGTCGGTATGGTAGATGCCTTGCTCTTTCTCATAGGCGACAAGCTTCTCGTATTCCTCTTGAGAGACGTTGATCTCTTTGCAACCCGTCGAATAGGAATCAAGACGGAGGGTGTAATGGGTCTGAATACGAGCACCTATCTTCTCCTCGACTTTTTCGACGACCTCAGCGATTGGGGCGTGGTTGCTGTCGTCAAGCTCATACATGTCTAAGTCATTCTTAGGGATGCCAGTCTTGACTTCAGTGCCATCCCACCAGCCAAGATTGAGGGCTTTGTTGATTGGGTTGGTTGGAAGAGCGTAGGTAAAGTTAGGATCTTTGAATCCGTTTGGATACTCGATTGGATCGACGCGTGACATTGGGGACACGAATGGAACGACGATCGCAAAGAGAACGAGGAGGCCGATGATAATAGCGGCCACAATAGAGGCTTTGTTCTTCGCAAAGCGCATGAAAGCGCCTCTCAAATAAGTGATCGGTTTGGTCTCGAAAGCCTGGTCATGGAGATTTTCATTGTTCTCTTTCTTAACGAAGAGATCAGACGGGATGGATTTGATGTCCATAGAGGCTTCAGTATTGAAATTCATAATTTCTTTTTCCATTATTTGCCACCTCCCATTGTGATACGTGGGTCACCGATACCGTAAGAGATATCGACAACAAGGGTTCCCACTAAACCGATGAAGATATAGAACATTGAGACGAACTGGAAGACGTCGTAATCCTGTTTGGTGATGGATTCAAGATAGAGGCCTCCAACACCGTTGACGTTGAAGATGGCTTCGATGATCATGGAGCCACTGAGAACGCCTATGATCTCACCAAGGATCATTGGGAAGATCGGGACGAGGGAGTTACGGAAAGCGTGTCTCACGGTCGCCTGTCCCCTGCTAAGGCCCTTGGTTCTAGCAAGCAACATGAAGTCGCTAGTAAGAACCTCAGTTAACTCCGCACGCGTGTAACGGGCATAACCGGCAATTGAGCCGAAGCACATCGATAAAACAGGAAGGATGATTGAGGCGAAGTAAGTCGGAGAGAAATATCCAACAGTCGAAGAGGCCGCCGTTGGAGGGAATATCTGCCAGACATATCCGAAGAGATACTGGAGAACGAAAGCGTATACGTAGCTTGGAACCGAAATGACAAGCATGATGAGGACGCTTAAGACATGGTCTTCCCAATGGTTTTTGCGAAGAGCCATGAAGGTGCCAAGTCCTAAACCAACCGGGACGCTCACGATCATCGTGTAGATGTTCATGAGGATGGTTGGGGTAAGACGGGAGCCAAGGATCTCATGTGGCGAGATGAGCCACTGGATTCTGTAAGAATAACCAAATGGATGGTCGCTGCCACTGAAGAGATTCTTAATGAAGTTAACGAACTGCAAGAGAATCGGCATAACTTCATAAGTATAGGTACCGTCTGGATTTTCTATCCTACGATAGATACCTTTGCTGACCATGCTGAGATAGAACTTCTCTTTATCGTCCATGCCGGTGTTTTCATCAATAGGAAGAAGACGGATGAGGACAAAACAGACAACGAAGACAATACCGAAAGTGAACACCATCAAAAGAAGACGCTTAAGAATGTACTTCAAAGTGTCGATGGTGCTTTTATTTCTCCAGAAGTTGACAAATCCTCTTCCGAACCTTTCTAAAAAAGGACGATCGGATTCTAATACCAGCTCATCGGAGGAAGCATTAGAAACATCGAGCGGTTTTTTCTCATCGAGGATAGTGTCCTCTGTTTCAATTTCTTTCTTTTTCTGTTTCATAAGTGTTGATGTGTTTTAAACGCAATAAGCGCAAGGGCGCCTTTTTCGGTAGAAGGCACCCCTGCGTAATTCAAAGATTGTTTAACGAAGGATATTAGTCTTCGTCAACGTAGGATTTATAGATGTCGCCTAAGGAATTGCCATGATCAGAGCAGAACTTGGCCCATTCGGCGTCATCATAAGTGAAGCTGAGGAAACGGATTCCGCCATAGCCAATGAGGTTGATGTAAACCTTAGAGGCGTTCTCGGTCTTAAGACCAAGTAAGGAGGAAGTGCCACGGGCGGCAAGAGGGATGCACTCGTAGCGGTTGATGATGCCAGCCTCAAGTCCAGCAAGGACGTTGAGTTTGCGGTTATGGCATTCGAGATACTCATCGTAGCCCTCATCGCCAGGAGCGATTTCATCACCGAATTTGGCTTCGTTGCAATCGTCGCTGTCGACCATGTAGCTGTACCAGCCATGGAAGCTCTTCCACTCTTCGCCGGAATCAAGGATACCGTCTTCATCGGTGTCGGTGGCGGCAAGAGCGCCATCACCGTTGGCATCGATGGCGATGTAGTGATCGTCTTGTTTGCCAGTGAAGCCGTATTCGCAGCAGTTGGTGAAGTCTTTCTTGCAGTAGACCTCCATGAGACCATAAGGGTTAACGGCAGCGCCGCCCCAGATGGAGAAGATCATATCGAATCCACCGTTTCTGGCAGACTTGTAGTAATCCTGGTCCTTAACCATATTGATGGAGATGGAGATGTTTTCATTAGCAGCGAGGGTGCCATCATTTCTAAGCTGTTTGACAGCCTCATCGATGAGGGAAGTCCAGGCGCTGGTGATGAAGTTGTTGGCGGCGATGGTGTTTTCGCTTTCGTCGTCATAAACACGGAACTCGATGTTGATGTTGTCGTTTGGATTAAGGTGTCCGGCTTCAGAGGAGTTAAGCTCTTCTTTTAAGCCAAGGGCAACGTATTCAACGGCAAGGGAGTGGTTGAATCCACACTTATCGGTCGTGAGTTTGGCGTCTGCATCGGCAATGTGAAGTTTGCCAAGTTTGCCATAGACCATGTCATAGACGCTCTTGCCTTGTGGGGTGTCTCTATAAGAAGCACCAGTGCTGTTGTTCGAGAGATAGAGGTCATTGAGAAGACCAGTGAATCCTTTGGAACCAGAAGTAGCGTTAGAGACGAAGGTCTTTCTGTCTAAGCCAAGGGAGAGGCCAGTACGGAAGTTCTTGTTGGTGAGAACGGTTTTGTTCTTGCCGCTTCCAGCAAGCTGCTGACGGGAAAGAAGTTTCTTGGCGTCAGTGTTGAAGGAAATCTTCTGAGTGTAGGACTCGTAGGTGGTTGTGCAACGTCCACTGCTACCGTAGTCACGGTAGTCGGTGACGGTGAGGTCAATATCATCAAGACGTCCGGCCAAGAATTCCGCCATAGCAGTTTCGTGCTTGGCAATGATTCTTGTGTCGATGTTGGTCATTGTAAACTGGCCGACGTGTTTACCATCTTCGTAACCATACCATTTATCGTTACGGACGATGGAGATCTTTTCACCTGGGATGAAGTCCTTAAGTTTATATGGGCCATAAGACAAGTAGTTCTCAGCCTTGTTCGAACCATAGGTCGTAGCAAGAGAGGTCGAATTTGGAAGAGAAGTCGAAAGTCTCTTATATAAAGGAACATTAACGAGCCAGTTTCCAGAAAGGGCGAACTTAAGGTTCAAAGAGGTGATGGAACGGCTGAGGTAGAGACGGAACTTGTAGTCATTGATCTGTCTGATGCCAACCTTGTCAAATTTGATTGGTTCGCCTTCATAGGTGTAGACATAGGTGAAGAGAGGGAGTTTCCAAGCCCATTCTTGTCTGGCTTCTTGGCTTCTAGAGCTAACGGCTCTGACAACGGCTTTGATGTCGTTTTCGAGAGCGGTTCTCGAATAGGTTTCGATATTGCTATCGATCCAGCCATCGGTGGTGTTCTTGATGGTCTTGATGTAATCCTTCTGGCCAAGGTAGTTGGTGAAGCCATCATTGAAGACATCAAGCTCAAGATCAACGTTCTGTTCTTTGATGATGTTGCTGCTGACACGGTCTGGACGGCCGACTTTTTCGCTCGTTGGATCGGTTGGATCGATTGGACGGTAGACGGTATCCCAAGCGGTGTCATCACGATGATCTTTGTACCACATGAGGTAGTAGCTATAACCGTGGATGATTCTCTGGGCCTCGGTCTTGACGTCGTACTGTTCGGCGACTTGGTCAAGGAGGCTGTAGAAGTTGGTGTCGGTATCGGTGGTACCATAGATGGTGCCAAGGTAATCGGTGTACTTGCCAAGGTTAAGGAAGTAGAAGCCGGAATCATCAGGGACGGTTCCGTTACTACGCTTATATTTGTAGAAAGGTTCGATGGTCTGACGGCCTTGCTTGTAGTAGTTCTCAGCGTTCACGAGAACGAGGTTGCTGCCATAGTAACCATCGGCACGGGAGTTGGCGTATCTTGGCGAAAGCTGAAGTTCCATGGAATCGACATAGTCTTTCGCGGTGATCTTCGTGCCATCTTCCCAGCAAGCTTTATCGTTAAGAGCGATATCCCAAGCCATACCGGCGGTTGGGTTGCCTTCGTAGTAGTCGTTGATTTCATCGTCGCTAAGCTGATCAACGACATCAACTGGCATTTCGCTTGCCATCTCGGTGACGAACTTGTAGCCGTTTTTCTCGTCATTGAGGATGCAGTCGTAAAGACCCATCTCAGTGAAGCCGGTAACGTAGCTTTCATCACTGGTCTCCCAGTTATGGACGTTCCAAGTCTTTGGGGATGTCGAGAGGTAGGTTTTGTAGGTGTAGACTCCTTTGCCCTCAAAATCCTGTCCGCTGCAGCCAGCGAGAAGACCGATGGACATAAGAGCGCCAGCACCAAGAATAAGTAATTTCTTGTTCTTCATTGTTTTACTCCTTTATTCGTAGCCAAAGGTGACCCGTTAAGAATCACCTTTGCTTGATTGTGGTTTTTAGGCAAGCATGCCTGGGTGTTCGTTGGCATTCTCGAGCGTCGAGAAGTCGAAGGTTGTGGTGCCAATATCAGAGAAGGTGAACTTCATCATGAAGTAGTTATTACTGATGTCGTTGAATGGAGCGTACATCAAGGCCTCAACCACAACTTCATTCGTAGCGGTATCAACGGTGAAGGCTCTGTAATCAGCGGCTCTGGTATAGGCGTGTTTCTCACCATCGCCCCATCCATCCTGAGCTTTAGTCCAGTATTCTGGGAAACTCTTGAGGATACCATATTCGGTTCCGCCAAGAAGTCCGAAGAGCTGAACGGCGAGAAGGTTGGTCTGAGAAGTGCCTTGGTTGTCACCCATGTCACCGCCGAAGGTGACTTTGGTGCCGTTGGTCTTCTTGCTTGTCCAGTTGGTCTGGTTGGCGCCGGCAGCGGTGACGTTGTTGGCGGCCATGTTTTTGATTTCATCCATCTGGAAGACATCGGTCACACCAGTGAGTGCCTCACGGGCTGGAAGAGTTCCGGTTTCTTTGTCGAGTCTTGATTTATAAGAGGCTCCACCTTCATTCCAAACAGCAGAGATGTCGAAGAGGGAATACTCATCGGCCTGTAAGTGACCGGCAGGGGTTTCTATGACCTTTTTGCCTTTGAATTCGGTGTAGATTCCGGTTGGGGTGTATTTCTCGGTGATGACAAGATCACATGTGCCAAAGAAGTTATAAGCGGCATCGCCTTCCATATCAGCCGCAGCTGGAACGAACTTATCGGTGACGCTGCTGCCATTAGCATCGACTGACCAAGTCTCCAAAGTAAGGGTGAAGCTTCCGGCGGTATTCATGGCCTGGAAGGCAGCCGGGATTGCGGTTGGGACAATCTTTTCTGGGACATAGGAAGCGTCAGCGACGGCGGTATTCATCCATGGGAGTTCGGAAACGCCGATGTTGGAGAGGTCGATGGTGCAGTAGACACCGTAATCGTTCTCATCGCCAACAAGGATGTCGAATCTCATGACATCTGGGTTGCCATTTGGAACGCCAATCTCGTCATAGCCCTTATAGACAGCTCCGTAGAATGGGATGACTGTGCCAGAATTGGTCTTGGCGCTTGGGATGCCAACGGCCCACATGAGGCTTTCAGCGAAGGAAGCGCCCATGAGGAGAACGTCTTCGCCTTCTAAGCTGATGTAAGTTGAATCAGCGGCGTTGAGTTCCATATCCATGACGACATAGTAGTAGTCATAGCTGGTGAGGATGCCTGGCTCAAAGACGGCTTTTGGATTGTTGCTCGCGTCTTTCTCGATGTGGCCGGAATAGCCATTGCCATCAGCGAGTTTAGCAAGGATCCAGCTATTTGAATCGCCTTCGTCAGTGACAGCGAATGGATCATCTGGATCATAAACGACAGAGTATTTGGAATTGTGAAGGACTTGTCTGAAACGCTCTAATTCGCCACCTTCGTTCTCAGCGTATAAATCGACGGTGAAGTTACGAGGATCGTTCTTGAGTGGCTCAAGGAAGGTCATGATCTTCGTCTGATCGTCGCTAAGGACGGTGAGGTCGAGCTTGGTGGTAAGGCTACCGGCAGTGACGGTGACATAGAAGACACCGACTTCGGATGACTTTACTCTGTGTCCTTCGATGATGACATCCTTGGAATTGGTTTTGACTTCATAGGTCTTATCAAGGGAACCATCGCTATACTCGATGTCAACATAGGCGTCAAGGTTGCAGAAGATGCCCTCCTGAAGGTAAGGAATGTCTTTGTGTTTGATCTTAGTTGGGCTTTTTGCTTCGCTAGTATCAGAAGTTCCAGCATCGTTTGAACTTTGGTCTACTGGCTTTTCACAGGAGCCTAACATAACGAGCGCAGCTGTGGACAGAAGCATAAGCTTAGTTGCTAATTTTTTCATTCTGTGGTCTCTCCTTTCATGAAAGAGTGAGGTTAATATAGAACACATAAGCCAATTTTCAATAATTATTTTATTTCTAATAAAAGGGCGACTAGACCTTGTTGGGCCTTTTTAAAAAAGGCGCTTCCCCTGCTTCTACGCGTTTTTGGACCTTTTGTGCCCTTAAAGCAAACTTGTAAGCGGTTTCAGCAACACCCAGCAAATAAATTCATCCTCACTGAAAGTGAATTTTACGATTTGCCAAAAGCAGTAAAAAATTCTCAAATTCCAAGAGGTAATAAGGAAACGCGTGGGCGCGCTTTTCGCATTTAGGGGGTACCACTGGAAGCCGAAAATGAGTAATATGGTTGGGACTAATGGCACCGAAAAGCATTTACGAACAAGTAGCGGAAACGATCAAGAAAACGCCTTTTGCGAAGGCGATCGTTTTCGAAAAAAAGAAATACAATTACCATCAATTCGGAAGAGAGATTTTGAAAGCGGCCGGAAGGCTCGCCGCGCTTGGCATCAAGCCTCGTGACGTCGTTACTGTCCTTCTTCCAAATTCCCCAGACAGCGTTTTCATTTTCTATGGCCTAAGCGCAATCGGCGCGATAGCCTATAACATCCATCCTCTCACCCCCGCCCCAACCGTGGCAAAGATGATGAAGAGGGTCAATTCAAAGTACCTCATCTCTCTCATTAATACCGCTCACACAAACTGGGAATCGATGCCAAATGACGTCAAAGTAATTGGCGTCAATCCATACATCGGAATCAGCTTCTTCAAAGCCTCATATCTTAACTATCTCGGCCGCAATACCGAAGGCGTTATCAAGTATTGGAAAATCAAGGGACTTCCGACAGTTCCTTTATATTCTCCAAAAGAAGAAAGAGAAGACGCCGTTTATCTCAACACCGGCGGAACCAACGGAGAACCGAAAGTCGTTCGCATCTCAAATGAGTCAATGAACCACGTCGGCGCGAACTCCTATCAGCTTATCGGAGGCAAGGTGAGCGACATCGGAATCATGACTGCTGTCCCGATGTTCCATGTCCTTGGTTTAGGCATGGCCATCCACGTTCCTTTTAGCGCAGGTGCAAGCGCGTGCCTCATCCTTAAGTTCAACACGAAAGAAGCCATCAATCAGATGAAGAGAGGCAACGCCACCGTCATCATTGGCGTCCCTGCTTTATATAACGCTTTGCTTAGCCGTGACAAATTCTATGGCCCACATCTTAAGAAGCAGATCGTCGCCTATCTTGGCGGAGACTATTGCCCAATGAGCTTAATCGAAAGATGGAACGCGGCTATGGAGAAATACGGTTCCAAAGCTAGGCTCTTCGTTGGCTATGGCCTTACCGAAACGAGCACCGCTTGTAACGTCAATACCCTTGGGGGACGTAACAAATATGGCACAGTCGGAAAACCTCTTCCTGAGGTCTTAAACAAAATCATCGACCCAGATACCGGTGAGGAATGCCCTCCAAATAAATATGGCGAGATCCTTATTGGTGGTCCTTCCATCATGAGCGGCTATTTCGATGACGATAAGCTTAACGAGAAAACTCTCACCAAAGACAAAGAGGGAAATACTTGGCTTCACACGATGGACTATGGTTGCATCGACGAAGATGGATACCTCCACTTCAAGCAGAGGCTAAGGAGAATCGTCAAGATCAATGCCGAAACCCTTTGCCCTAGCGATGTTGAGGAAGTCGTCAATTCGCTTCCAGGTATCTATGAGTCATATTGCTATGGCGTACCGAATAACCGCAAAGGCAATGTCTTCAGACTCTTAGCCGTCATAAGAAGAGGCGACCACCCTTGGTCAGAAGAAGAAGCCGAAAAGGCCATCAAGGAAGCCATCAAGAAATCGCTTCCTCCAGCCTACTTCCCAGACAAGATAGTCTTCATGAAGAAGCTTCCAAGAACCCCGCTTGGAAAAGTCGACATCTCTTCCATCGAAGGAGCGAAAACGCATTGAAACACGGTTAGGAACCCCTAGCCGTTTTTTTATTACTTTCCTTTGGGAAGAGAGGCCTCGATGATATGATATGTGGCTAGATAGGAGACCACTTATGAAACACTCTGAAGCGTACATGAAAATCCTTCCTTATCTTGAGAGGATGAGGAGACTTAGGCATACCGCATCAATCATCTATTACGACCTTGCCTGCGTCGCAGGAAAGGACTCAATTAAAGACGAATCCGAACTTCTTAACCATTGGCTTGCCGAATCCGCGAAGATCTCACAGGAGAAAGACTTCATCGCCGCCGTCAAAGAAGGAAAAGAAGACAATGATGCAAGCGTCATGGAGAAGAGGCTCTTTGAGAACCTCTACAAAGACATCGAGTTCATGGAGAAGTTCACCATGGAGGAATATCTCGAATACAGGAACACAATTTCCGATTGCAATGAGCAATGGAGAATCTGCCGCCCAAAGAACGATTTCAAAGGCTGGCTCCCCTACTGGAAGAAACAAGTCGAATCTTCTAGAAAGGTCGCTAGAAAGATGATGAAGGAAGGGCAAACCCCTTATGACACCTGCCTTGATTCCTATGAACCAGGAAACAACGAGGCCTTCATCTATTCCATCTTCAATCCGTTGAAGGACACTCTCATTCCTCTTCTTAAAAAGGCCAAGGAAAAACAAAAATCCTTTGCAATTCCTGCATTAAAGAGCTACGACAAGATCAAACAGAAAGAGCTGTCCTTAAGGATGCTTAAAGCCATCCATTACGATATGGATAAAGGCGCTCTCATGGAATCCGCCCATCCATTCAGTGATGCCTTCGCGAAGAATGACGCCCGCGTCACCACCAAGTTCCTTCTTGAGGACTGGAGAAGCAATGTCTTCACTTGTCTCCATGAAGGCGGGCACGCTCTCGAATTCCAAAACTGGAGCGAAGAGATGTTTGAGAACCATGTTGAGAATATGGCCACTTCCGCTATCTGCGAAACCCATAGCCGTTTCTTCGAGAACATCATCGGAAGAAGCAAGGCCTTCATGCCAATCCTTCAGAAAGATGCTGCTGAGTCTCTTGACCCAGAAATCGGAAAAATCCCTGCAGAAAGCTTCTATCATCTTATGAACCAGATTCAGCCATGGCTAATCAGATGCGAGGCTGATGAGCTCTCATACTGCCTTCACATCATCATCCGTTATGAGATTGAGAAAGACCTCATCAATGGCAAGATCGAATGTGAAGATGTCCCTGCTATCTGGAAACAGAAATACCATGATTATCTTGGTGTTGAAGTCACTAGCGACAAAGATGGCTGCATGCAAGACACCCATTGGTCTGAAGCCTTATGGGGATACTTCCCTTCATACGCTTTAGGAAACCTCTATGGCGCGATGATCAAGGAGAAGATCGAGAGCGAGATGGACTTCGAAGGCGCGATCAGAGAAAACCGCATCGACAAGGTCGTTAAATGGATGAGAGATAAGGACTACTGCTACGACTATCTCAAACCTAACGACTGGATCATGAAAGTCGTAGGCAAGCCATTAAGCGCTGAACCATACATCAAATATCTCAAAGAAAAGTTTGAGTAAAAAAGAAAAAGGGCTGCGATTTGCAGTCCTTTTTTGATTTTCGATTAACGTTCCTCGCGGAAGTAATTGACGCCAAGAGATCCTGGCGGCAATACGTTTTTCTTACCGAATATCGAGGTGAAGATAAGAACGACGACAGTCATTATGTAAGGAATCAAGACAAGGAATTTGTTGGTGACCATATCGGTGTTGATATAACTCGGGATCGAGTAAAGGAAGGCGAAGACAAGCGAGCCCACAATGGCGACGAGAGGATTCCAGACGGTAAAAATGACGAGAGCGAGAACCATCCATCCGAGGTTCTGGAGGTTAGACGTTCCATTCCATCCGCCTTGGAGACGAATCATGTTATAGAAGAGACCGCCAACACCAGCAATTCCGCATCCGATAACCGTAGCCATGTATTTGTATTTGTCGGTGTTGATGCCGGCCGCATCAGCTGTAGCAGGATTTTCACCAACGGCCCTAAGAGATAATCCGATCCTCGTTTTGTTAAGGACGATGAAGACGACTATGGCCAAAATGAAACAAATATAAACAAGCGATGGCTGGGAGAAGATATTGGCAACTGGATTGTCGCTTGCGATGAAACCCATATGCCAATTGGAATTATCGAATGTAGTGCCCGCCGGCCCAAGGGTTGCGTTGGTAAGGTGGGTGCCATAGATCCTTGCAGCCACTTCAAACAGGTCATCGCCACCATCACGACACATTAATGTCACGAAGAAGTCGCCAACGCCGGCGCCAAAGGTAGTGAGAGCCAAACCTGTGACGTTCTGATTGGCTTTGAGGGTTGTGGTAAGGAAGGAATAGATGAGTCCTCCAAGCGCTCCGAAAGCGAATGAGAACACAATACCTAGAAGAATGAGCAAGGAATACGAAATGAATTCAACAAACCCGAAAGCGTTTGCCGTAACAGGCATAGCAGGGTAAATGAAATTCATGTATATCAAAGAACCGATGCCACCGCCGACAACGCCGAAGCACATGACGCCAGGGATGCCGAGGTTGAGGTTGCCAGCTTTTTCGCTGATGGTCTCGCCGATGCAACCGAATAAGAAAACGACGCTAAGAGTGATAACGCTTGGAAGCGAACTTCCCAAAATCTCTAAGAAATTCATATTACTTGCTTCCTTTCTGCGACTTCTTCCTGCCGCTTGTGGTCTTCTTCTTTGAAGGGCTAGTTTCAGGCTCTAGAATCTGCTTTGCTTCATCTAGATTGGCCTGATTATCCTCATCAATATCGATTGATTTTTTATCAGGCTCTTTTTTGGCATTATCTTTGGTTCCAAAGAGTGCCTTGAAGAAACGGCCGACAGGGACGAACACCATCGCGAAGAAACGGCCGACCGGGCCAAAAACCTTCTTGAAGAAACCGCCGATAATTTCAAGGACATCGGTTTCTTTTCCGTTCTTGTTATACATGATCTTGTATTCGATGAAGAACTCAGAGGCGATGACAAAGAGGTAGATGAGACCCATAACCATGCTTGTCGCAGATGCGTCCGTAATATATCTCGAGTTCGCCATTTGGACCTGGCCCATGCCTTTAGTGATGAAGGTGATGAAGAGGGCGGTGAAAATAGTCACGATTGGGTTGAACTTAGCAAGCCAAACGGCCATGATCGCCGTAAAGCCCATGCCTCTATGAGTTGTCTCGGCGGTGATTGTGTAGTCAACGCCAGAACCAATTAAGAATCCGATGAAGCCACAAAGGGCACCAGATAAGATCAAAGTGCGGATGATGACCTTTTTGCTGTTGATGCCGACATACTTTGCGGTGTTAATGGATTCTCCGACAACGCTTAACTCATAACCGTGCTTGCTAAATTTTAGATAGAAGAGAATAGCGACGAACAACACGGCAACGAGAATGATGATTAGCAATTGCTTATTGAAAAGAATAGGAAGCCTTCCGTCGTCTTGCACTGGAACGACGTTGGAATTGCCAGGGAATCTCCAATAAATCCAAACGGAAACAAGACCCGTGGCAATGTAGTTCATCATGAGGGTGAAAAGCGATTCATTCGTATCGAAGAATGCTTTGAAGATGGCTGGAATAGCAGCCCAAATCGCGCCGACGACAACGGCTGCAACAAGGGAGATCAAAACAACCACTATATCAGGCATCTTGCCACCAAGTTCGACCATCATGATGAGGCAAACCAAAGCGCCGATGGCGATTTGACCGTTTCCACCAAGGTTCCAGAATTTCATTTTGAAAGCCGGAATAAGAGCTAAGCCCACCCCAAGGAGAAGGGCGCTGTCCCTTAAGAATTCCCAGAGATTGTCAAAATTACCTTTAAAGATCTCCCCGAAAGCGCCTTTGAAGAGATTACCGAAAGAAAGGAATGGGTTGATTCCATAAGCCATGGTCAACACGAGGAGACCCATGAAAACCGCAAAGATAATAAATCCAAAGCGGATGAGGATAGATTGCCAAGTGGCCATGTTGAAACGTTTCTCAACATGGAAGAGTTTCTTTTTTTCCTTTGGCGCCTTTTCAATCGAAGGCGTTTGAACTGAACTATTATCCTTAAGCATTTTCTTCGCCTCCAATATTGTCTTCTTTGTTTTTCGTCATAAGTAAGCCAACCTCTTCTTTGGTTGTCTTTCTGGCATCAACAATGCCTGATACTTTTCCTTCGCACATAACGAGGATGCGGTCACAAAGGGCAAGAAGGACATCGAGATCCTCGCCAACGAAGATGACTGCGCTGCCATCCTGCTTTTCTTTATCAAGCAAGTTATAAATGAGGTATGAAGAGTTGATATCAAGGCCACGCACTGGGTAAGCGGCCATGAGAACTTTCGGAGAAGAGGAGATCTCTCTTCCGACAAGAACTTTCTGGACGTTACCACCAGAAAGCTTTCTGACTGGTGTATGAAGGTCTGGGGTTACGACATCAAGCTCATGGACGATTTCTTCGGCAAGAGCCTCAGGCTTCTTTCTGTTAACGATGATGCCTTTGCCTTTACGGTAGCTACGAAGCATCATGTTGTCGATTAAGTCCATGTTTCCTACAAGGCCCATTCCTAAGCGGTCTTCAGGAACGAAGGAGAGTCGAACGCCAAGCTCACGAATGGTTCTTGGGTTAAGGTTGCGGAGATTATAGATTTCGTTTTCGTTGAAGATGATTTTTTCAGCATTGACGAGCTCTTTGATCTTCTTGCTACTCATGCCAGTGAAATCAACAGGTTTCCCGTTCTCATAATGGAATGCGCCTTTCTTAGCCATATCCACTACTTCACGATAGGTTTTATGGAAGAATGAGACAGGAAGGTTCTTCTTTGGACGGTTGAAGATGACGTCGCCTTTGTAGCCTGGTTTGACGCCAGCAATCGCTTCAAGAAGTTCACGCTGACCGCTGCCAGCAATTCCAGCGATGCCAAGAATCTCGCCAGAACGGGCGATGAAGCTAACGTCATCAAGAACTTTCGTTCCGTCTTTATTCGAAAGCGAAAGATGTTTGACGAACAAACGGTCTTCCATGTTCTTTGGCTCAGTTCGATTGATATCGAGGACAATCTTTTTGCCAACCATCATTTCAGTGAGTTGGGCTTCGTTTGTGTAGCAGGTTCTGACAGTGTCGATGTATTGTCCCTTGCGAAGGACGGCAACTCTGTCGGAAATCTCCATAACCTCATTGAGCTTATGGGTGATGATTATGATTGTCTTGCCGTCTTTTCTCATGTTGGCGAGAACGGAGAAAAGCTTTCTAATTTCGATTGGGGTCAAAACCGCGGTTGGCTCATCGAGAATGAGAATCTCGGCCTCACGGTAAAGGGTTTTGAGAATCTCAAGGGTCTGCTTTTCAGAAACAGAAAGATCATAAACTTTCTTATCGAGATTAATTTCAAAACCGTAGCGGTTGCAAATATCCAAAACCGCTTTTCTCGCATTGTTCTTGTTTGCTTTTTCTTTATCGGCGATTCCAAGGACGATATTCTCGAGGCAAGTGAATACGTCGATGAGTTTGAAGTGCTGATGCACCATGCCGATCTTGAGTTTGAAGGCATCCATTGGTGAGGCGATGGTAACCTTTTTGCCGTTCACATAGATTTGCCCTTCATCAGGGAAATAAATGCCGGAAAGCATGTTCATAAGAGTGGTCTTACCACTGCCGTTTTCGCCTAAAAGGGAAAGAATCTCGCCTTTATATACGTCAAAAGTGATCTTCTCATTGGCCACGACTGAGCCGAACGTTTTCGTGATGTTTTCGAATCTTATGCTGATATCTTCCTGAACAAAGTTTTCCATACGAATATTATGCCTCAAAAACGAGAAATTCCCAAGGGCTTAAAAGGCCCTTGGGAAATGGTAACCGATATTTAACTAGCGTTAATAGCGATTAGTTAGTTGCCGTACTCAACATTGAGGAAGGTGATGCCATCGATGTTGAGATCGAAGTAAGGAGCGGACTGGATTTCGCTCTCGGCGAAGTAGGACTTGCCACCGGCGGTCTTGATGACTTCAGTGCCGTTGACTTTGTAGCTCTTGATGTGACCATCGGCATCAAGGTCGAGCTTCTTGCTTGCATCTTCGATGGCAGCGTTGGCGCTGTTAAGAGTGAAGGTGGAGGTGTCAAAGACTTTGGTCGTACCGGCTTTGAGAGCGGCTTTGACTTCGTTGAGTTTGGCTTCGGTGCCTTCGGCAGCGGCTGGGCCGATCTTGCCTAATTCGACGGAACCGTTTTCAAGGGTGCCGGTGTAGTTGGTCTCGATTGGCTTGCCTTCTTTGACGCACTCAATGCAGTGCTCGAAGTATGGCTGCCAGTTGATTCTGCTGGAAATAACGTAGGTCTCTTTGTTGGTAGCGCCGTTGTAGGTGATGTTTGGAACGCCTTTGGCATCGCAAGCATTTGGAGCACCCATGGAGTCGGCGTGCTGGGAGATGATGGAGCAACCACCATCGATAAGGGCGTTGGCGGTGTCTCTCTCTTTGTCTTCGTGATACCATTCACCGGTGAACTTGACGTCCATGGTGACCTCAGGAACGATGGATTTGACACCAAGGTACCAGGAGGTGAGACCGGAGACGACTTCGGCGTAGGTGAAAGCACCAACATAACCGATCTTCTTGGAAGTTGCTGGGTTGGCAGCAAGCATGGATTGGAGTTTTAAACCAGCAGCGACGCCAGCGAGGTAGCGGCCTTCGTAGATGGAAGCGAAAGCGTTGTGGAAGTTCTTCTCACCAGCGGCTTCGTATCCAGCGGCGTTAACACCGGTGGCGTGGCAGAACTCAACTTCTTTGGCGTTTTTGGAAGCTTCGTGGAGAGGGGTTTCGTGACCGAAGGAATCGGCAAAGATTAACTTAGCGCCTTCCTGGACCATCTTGTTGGCAGCAGTCGTGCAGGTGGCATCTTCACCAACGTCGGACTGGAGGAGTGGCTCAACACCTTTGGCATCACAAGCAGCGTTGAAAGCGTCGATGAAGTTCTTGTCGTAGGTGGATTGGGTGCCGTGAAGAGTTAAAAGACCGACTTTCATCTTCTCGGTGTTGCTGCAGCCGGCGAGACCAGCGATAGCAAGCATGGCGGTGAGTGCTAAGATTTGTTTTTTCATGTTTCTTTTTCTCCTAAAATGGATTCGATAATTGCCATTTGGAGAAGTAAGTCTAAGCATCAAAACACAAATCTATACGATTTTGTGATTTCGTAGTGTTGGATTACGGTCCAACGTAGAGACTTCCCACCAATTTGGGCAATTATACGAAATGTCGATTTAGCGATTCGACACATTGAATATAAACCACCCAAAATGAAAAAACTACAGAATCAAATCATTTTGTTTCATGAAAACGGTTACATTCACCAAAAAATCAAGATATTTTCCCCACCGTATCTATTTGAGGTAAGCCCCATTTAGATTTCGATAAATAAATATTCATATTTATATTTTTGGCAACACCTTTTGGAACAGAATGTCGCTAACGAAATACTGATATATTCTTGAAAAACCTGAAAACACTTTCATAAAGTGCAGATTTTTGGTGCATTTTCGCAAGAAAAAACCCTCATTTTCAGAGGGTGTTTTCCTAGAAGTTTTCTGGGTGATAGTCGCGAAGGACTTTCTCAAGAGGCTTGATTGTCTTGGCAAGGACGCCTTCATCGAACGGAACCTCAAGGCCAACTTTCTTCACAAGCTCGCAGAATGTGAATTTCCCACCAAGCTTGCAGAGTTTGATGTACTTCTTCCACGCGTTATCGTGTGAGCGTCTATCCTTATTGAAGAACTGGAACGCGCACACCTGCGCAAGCGTGTAATCAATGTAGTAGAACGGCAACTCAAAGATATGGAGTTGGGTGAGCCAGCGATGACCGGTGTATAGATACTCGCAGTTTCTTTCTGCCTCAACCTTCCATGGGGTGTATTTCTCTTCGATCTTGTGCCACTGCTCATCTCTTTCAGCTGGGGTAGCCTCTGGGTGAGCGTATACCCAATGCTGGAACTCATCAACGGAGACGCCATATGGAAGGAAGCAGATTGAATCAGCAAGATGGACATAACGGTACTTGTCTGGCTCATCGAAGAAGAGATCCATATATGGTTCGGCGAAGAATTCCATCGACATGGAATGGATTTCGCAACTTTCTGCGGTTGGAGAACGATAAGCAGGAACTTTGATATCGGCAGACACGAAAGCCTGGAAGGAATGACCAAATTCATGAGTAAGGACATCGACGTCACCAGAGGTGCCATTGAAGTTAGAGAAGATGATTGGAGTTCTCTGAACTGGGAAATAGGTCATATAACCACCGCTTTGCTTACCAGGTTTGGCATCGAGGAAAAGGAGGTTGTGGTCTTTCATGTAACGGAAGTACTTAGAAGTATCTTCCGACATCTGGTCATACATCTTCACCGCGGCTTCAACCTTATCGTCAGTAGTTCCTTTTGGAGTTGGGTTGCCATTAGGGAACATGAGATTGAGGTCATAGATCTCAGGGTTTCTGATTCCTAAACGGGCAATCTGTTTTCTCACGATCTTGTTGGCAAGAGGAGTAACAACCTCACGGATCTGCTCACGATATGCGGCAACCATGAGAGGGTTATAGTCATAACGGTTCATCATGATATAGCCAAGTTCGGTGTAGGACTTATATCCCATCTTCTTGGCCATCTCAGTACGGACTTTGACGAGTTTGTCAAAGATATCCTCGAGTTCGTCTTTTCTGGCGTTGAGACCAGAGTAATAGACTTCCGCTGCTTCTTTTCTTGTTTCGCGGTCAGTGTCTTGGAGGAATTTTCCCATCTGAGGCATGTTATATTTCTCACCACGGAACTCAAAAGAGATCGAAGCAGTCGTAGCCTGGTATTTCATCACAAGCTCAGATTCCTCTTGCTTGAGGGCGACGACGGATTCATCGCTCTTCTTGAGCTCATACTCATACATCTTGGTGAGAAGCTTGCCTAATTTGCTTTCGAGATATTCAAGATATGGCGATTCAAGATAGGCCTTTGAGATTTTTTGGGATTCTAATTCGAGAAGAGGCATCGCATTATTGATCTTCTTCATGGCCTTCTCGTATTTCTTGTTTGTGGTCTCTAAAGAGAAAAGGACGGATACGTGAGTGATCTTGTCCTCGACGCTTTCCATAAGGCGAGTGCACTTCTTCCAAATCTTAAGGGCCTCTTCTTTGGAAGACGCTTTAACGAATAATTCCGCAAAGCCTTTGAGGCGGGCGCATACGTTATCGAAGTTAGGAACTTGGAATGGCCATTCTTCGAATTTCTTCTCTGTCATTTTCTTCATATTATCTATCCTCTTTCTTAAATCTGATGTTTTTGCTCTCTGGGATTCTGTAGTCTTTCTTCTCTAGTGGGCGAAGCTCAAGTTCGTCGCACATCTTTGTAAGGCCTAGAAACGAATCCTTGGTTTCAAGATAGCCTTTGCCCACAAGATGGTTGACCCGTCCTTTCGTTCTTCTCCCGGTGTAAGAAGGGAAGTATCCAAAAGCGCTTGAATTGACATACTTGATCGTCTCGAAATCGATGACGCCTTTGAGGACCTTCGTAAGGCCTTCGGAAGTGACTTCCACACCCTCTAGCTCAAGGGTCTTTATGGCGCGAAGCAAGTTGACGTAACAAAGAGCAAGTTTCATAACTCGGTTATTATAACGAATATTATTCGTCTTCGCTTACCACTTTGCTTGTTAACAGAGAAAAAATGGCTAAAATAATTGTTCGTTATGGAAGCTATCGACAAACAAATCGAAATAGTCCTAAGCAAAGTCCGCCCATTCCTTCAAAGAGAAGGCGGCGACGTTGAGTACGTCGGCTTCAAGGATGGCGTCGTCTATGTCAACATGGTTGGCGCTTGCGAAGGATGTGCCTATGCCGATGCGGATATCTCCCAAGGCATTGAGACGATCCTCGTTGAGGAAGTCCCGGGCGTTATCAGATGCGACAGCGTCATGCACGCTCCACTAGATATCCTCGATCCATATCTCAAACGCAAAGAAGAGCAATACAAAAAGCTCGATGAAGAAAAATAAAGCTGGCAAAACCAGCTTTTTTTCATAAAATCCCCTGCAAAAAACCGCTTTTTTCAGAGAAGGGCGTTCCTTAAATCGTTGACCACGACATAACCATCGCGGTTATAAACGTCTTCTCGGTTGTGGGTGTATTTCTCTAGATGGAGGTTCGTGAAATGGCCTCCCGCTTCTTCAAGAAGAATCTCCCCTGCCGCTGTATCCCATTCTTTCGTATTGACGCTATAACGGACAGCGACATCGGCTTCTCCTTCGGCGATGCGGCAGAACTTTGTTGCAGCTCCACAAGGAGTAACTGATACGAAGCACTCTTTGTGTCTTTCGATCTGCGCTTTTTCCTTATCTATAAGATGGCTGATGGAAATAAGGGCGCGGAGGTTCTTCCCCACTCTATTTGAGACATGGATGCGAAGTGGATTTTTGTCTCGTTCTTCTTTATAGGCCCCTTGTCCTTTTAGGGCGTAATACATCGTTTTCTCAAGAGGGATATTGATGAGCCCTGCAACAATTTCGTTTTTATAGCAAAGAGCGATATTCGTGCTGAAGCCACCGCTCTTATTGACGAACTCCACCGTCCCATCAACTGGGTCGATGATGAAAAGACAGTCTTTGTGGAATCTCTCTTTGGTATCGACGCTTTCTTCCGTGAGGAAGGCATAGTCGGGGAACTTCTCGCTTAGGTAATCCTTAATAATCTTGTCAGCAGCTTTATCGGCTTCGGTGACAGGAGAATCGTCGGACTTCGTTTCGACTTCGAAAGAAGAATGATAGACCTCAAGGATCTTCTTTTCCGCCATAAGAGCGGCTTTCTTCATTTCCTCTAATTCTTTTTCCCACATGGCTATCATTATACTCCTCTCTATAAGAAAAAGCCTCCCGAAGGAGGCTTGTTGATTCAGTTCTGAAATTAGTCTTTGAACCAGAATGGGCGGCCACTAAAGAGAACGAAGATCAAGTCGAGAAGCCACATGATCGCAGCACCTGGGATAATGGTGAGGATGCCGAGAATGATCATGACGATGTTGCCTGACTTGATACCTTTGAGGAGTTTCCAGATAGACCAGATGATGTCTAAGACTGGGATACAAAGGATAAGCTTAACAATAAAAGGAAGCTTCTCCATCGCTTTGATAAAGTCATTCATAATATGTAATTACCTCCAAGGAAAGTTTACACTCATCTCTTTTTTTCTACTAGAGGGAAATTAAAAAAGCTGACCCCATGTTAGGACCAGCTCTTTTTTATTAAGGAAAAGCTTATTCGTTGATGCCGAAGGATTCGAGGGAAGCAGCACCACGTTCGGTTTCTTCCTCTTCTTCTCCACCTTCGCCTTCTTCGCCGTTTTCACCAGCTTGTTCGGCAAGTTCGTCGCCTTCATTGTCCTCTGGATCGACATCGGCTTGATCGGCTTCAGCCTGCTCGTAGATATCGGCAACGGAGATGTGGACTTTGTCATAGGTATGACGGGAACGGAGATCCCAAACATTGCCATCGAGGGTAACGAAACGGCCATCGAGGGTGAGGTCGGTGTATAAGGCGCCGATATGGGCGGCTTTCTCTTCTTCAGTCATCTCGAGGTCATTGGCAACAAGAGCGTAAAGCTCAGCGAATGGAAGTGAGCGGGAGGCGGTAGTCAATTCGTCAAAGGCGCAATCGCGCATGCTTTTGTTTTTCTTCATCTTTGTTTCTCCTTAATTACATTTTATCAGGGGCACTGACACCCAAGAGAGCGAGAGCATTTCGTATGACAATGCGGCAAGCCTTGATGAGGGATAACCTCGAGGCGGTTGTCACTTTGTCTTCGCGGTCGATGATCTTCGTCGCGGCGTAGTATTCATGAATCAGCTGGGCTAATTTCTGAATATAGTTGGCGACTTTATAAGGCGCTCTAGCATTCGCCGCAGCCTCTATCATACTAGGAAACTGAGCGAGTTGCTTCAAAATATCACCTTCTTTGGCACTTGCCAAGACCGGAGTGATTGAATCGTTAATCATATCCTTGCCCATTTCGAGAAGGGAAGTACAACGCGCGTGAGCGTATTGAGCATAGTAGACAGGGTTGTCTTTGCTATGGCTTGTGGCCAAGTTGAGATCGAAATCAAGATGGGTGTCGCCGTTTCTCTCGGCGAAGAAATATCTGACGGCATCCTTGCCAACCATGGCAACGAGTTCTCTATGGGTGATGGCTTTGCCAGTACGTTTGGACATCTTGACCTCTTCACCGTCTTTGTAGACGCGGACGATCTGGTAGATGTCGGCTTCATAAGCATCTGGCGAATAGCCTTTCATCATGAGAGCACTCTTCATACGGTTGATATATCCGAAGTGGTCGGCGCCAAGCATGACGATGAGCTGGTCGAAGCCACGGTTCATCTTCTCGTAGTGATAGCAAACGTCTGGTAAGAAGTAAGTGTAGCAACCATCTTTCTTGACGATTGGACGGTCTTTGTCATCAAGGAAGTCGCTGGTTCTAAGATAGGTGGCTCCTTCGCTTTCGTAGACAAATCCTTTTTCCCTAAGGAAAGCGATTGTGTCAGCGATGGTTGAGCCAGCGCGGATATCGGATTCTTTGGTGATCTTGTCAAAGTGGACTCCGAAGTCATTAAGGTCCTTCATGATCTTTCCAAGCTCGACTTCGATGCCGTGCTCAATGAAGAAGTCATGAGATTCTTTGGTGTCCTTTAAGAACTTGTCGCCATACTCCTCTTTGATGCCTTCGGCAATCTTGATGAGATCAACGCCATGATAGTCATCATCGCCAAGGTCAAGAGGTTCGCCGAAGAGCTCGTGGTAACGGGCTCTGATGGAATGGCCAAGGTGCTCGACTTGGTTGCCGCAGTTGTTGAGATAGTACTCACGGGTGACTTCATATCCAGCTTTCTCGAGGATGTTGCAAACGCTGTCACCAAGAGCGGCACCTCTTGTGTGGCCCAAGTGGAGGTCACCGGTTGGGTTGGCGCTCACGAATTCGACGTCATATTTCTTGTTCTTCTTCTCGCCATCACCAAAGTGGTCGCCTTGGGCCAGAATGGTTGTAACGATGGAAGAAAGTGACTCTTTCTTGAGGAAAAAATTGATGAAGCCAGGACCAGCGATTTCGATATGATCGACAAGGTCGCTAGAGATGCTGGATTTGATTTCTTCAGCAAGTTCCAAAGGCTTTTTGCCAAGGATTTTCGAATATTTGAGGGCAGAATTGCAGGCATAATCGCCATGAGCTAAGTCTTTGCTTGGGGTGATGATGACTTCATTAGAAGTGCAAGTTGCACCAAGTTTGGTAAGAGCTTCGGCAATTATGACTTTTAATTGTTCTTCGTTAGTCATTGTTCACTCCTTTTCAATGAGGGCGATGGCGGTAGCCCTGATGGCTTTGCCTTCCCCTACTGCGTCAAAGCCTTCGTTGGTCATGGCTTTGAGGGAAACGTTTTCGATGCTCGTTTCAAGCAATTCGGCAATGTTCTTTTTCATCTCGTCTAAGTACTTCATGAGGTGAGGCTTTTCAGCGGCGATTGAGATATCAACGTTAGCGATTTTGTACCTTTTGCTCTTAACGAGTCTGAAGCATTCTTTGACGATGATCGAGGAATCGATATTGTCATAGAGAGGGTCGTTTGTTGGGAAGAGCTGGCCGATATCCCCTCCTGCGATCGCACCTAGAAGCGCATCGCTTAGGGCGTGGTAGACGACATCCGCATCACTATGTCCGAGGAGGCCTTTCTCAAAGGGAATCGTTACTCCACCAAGGACGAGCTTACGCCCTTCGACTAAAGCGTGTATGTCTTCGCCATGTCCAATCCTGTAGCTCATACGTTGAAACGGAAGAAGACGACATCGCCGTCTTGCATCACGTAGTCCTTTCCTTCGAAGCGAAGCTTGCCTGCTTCTTTGACCGCTAACTCGCTGCCATACTTTTTGAAATCTTCGAATTTATAGATTTCGGCTTTGATGAAACCTTTCTCGAAATCGCTATGGATGATGCCGGCGCATTGAGGCGCGGTCATGCCGTTTCTGAAAGTCCAGGCACGGCATTCATCAGTTCCACAGGTCAAGAAAGTCGAGAGATTGAGAAGTTTGTAGGAAGCTTTGACAAGTTTATCTAAGCCAGATTCGGTAGCACCAATGCTTCCGAGGAATTCTTTCTTCTCCTCTTCGCTTGAGAGCTGAGAGATCTCATATTCAATGCCACAGGAAAGAGGGATGCACTCCGCATTCTCTTGGGCGGCGATAGCTTTAACGGTTTGATAATAAGCGCAGTTATCGAGGTCAGCGTAATCGCTGTCGGCGACGTTAGCGACATAAAGGATTGGCTTAAGCGAAAGAAGGAAGAAATTCTTTCTTGCGTATTCAAGCTGATCGCTAGATAAGCCTTTGACGGTTCTTGCGGATTTGCCTTCTTCAAGGACGGCTTTGATGGCAGTCAAGATTGGCATCTCATAGAGAGCTTGCTTATCTTTGGTGATTCTCGCTTTTGATTCCATCTTGCCGATGCGGTTGTT
>JAILRR010000055.1 GCA_024698065.1 Bacilli bacterium | reverse complement strand
GTATGGCAAGAACTGACCGGCATCATCACGGGAGAAGCCCATGGTGAGCTGGGTTAAGTCGTTGGTTCCGAAGGAGAAGAACTCTGCCTCTTTGGCAAGGTCCCCGGCGCGGAGGGCGCCCCTTGGGATTTCGATCATGGTGCCAACGTGGTAGACAAGTTTGGTGTTGGCTTTGGCCATCTCAGCTTCGACAGCCTCGACGACAACGCTCTTGGCCCACTCATATTCTTTGAGTTCGCCAGCAAGAGGGATCATGATCTCTGGCTCAACTTCGTGGCCAAGTTCCTTGCTGGCCTTGATGGCAGCCTGGACGATGGCGCGGGCGAGCATGGCGTAGATTTCTGGGTAAGCAACGCAGAGACGGACACCACGGAAGCCCATCATTGGGTTGGCTTGGTGGAGTTGTTCGATTCTCTCTTTGACCTTCTTCTCGGAGACACCGAGCTTTTCGGCGATGTCTTTGATGTTGGCTTCGTCGTTGGCTTCTGGTAAGAACTCGTGGAGAGGCGGGTCAAGTAAACGGATGTTAACCATTGAATCTGGGTTAGCAAGATACATCTGGTAGAAGTCGTCAGCGATGAATGGACGGATTCTCTCGAGAGCGGCTTCACGCTGTTCAGTGGTGTCAGAAAGAATCATGGATCTCATGTTGAGGATTCTGTCTGGAGCGAAGAACATACGCTCAGTTCTGCAAAGACCAATGCCTTCGGCACCGAACTTGCGGGCGTTCTGGGCATCTTCTGGGGTGTTGCAGTTGGCACGGACCTTTAAGCGACGATATTTGTCGGCCCAAGCCATTAAACGACCGAAGTCGCCACCGAGGTTGGCTGGAACCATCTTGATTTCGCCTTCGTAGACGAGACCAGTGGAACCGTTGACGGAAAGGATGTCACCTTCTTTGAAGACGCGGTCGCCAACTTTGACGAGCTTGTTTTCTTCATCAACAACGATTTCGGTAGCGCCGGCGACGCAGCATTTACCCATGGAACGTGCAACGACAGCGGCGTGGGAGGTCATACCGCCACGGGCGGTAAGGATAGCTTCGGAGTTGACCATACCGATGATGTCTTCTGGGGAAGTTTCGGCACGGACAAGAACAACCTTCTTGCCAGCATCATGCTGGGCTTTGCATTCTTCAGCGGTGAAGACGATGGCACCAGTGCCAGCGCCTGGGGAAGCTGGAAGACCATGGATAACAGCGTCGTGTTTCTTGAGGTCAGCTTCGTCGAAGGTTGGGTGGAGTAAGTCGTTGAGCTGTTTTGGCTCGACGCGGAGAACGGCTTCCTTCTCGTCGATGAGACCTTCATCAACTAAATCGCAAGCGATTTTGAGAGCAGCTCTAGCGGTTCTCTTGCCGTTACGGGCCTGGAGGAAGTAGAGTTTGCCTTTCTCGATGGTGTATTCCATATCCTGCATATCGTGGAAGTAGTTTTCCATGCGGGTGATGGTGGCCATGAATTCTTTGTAGACTTCTGGCATTCTCTTCTCGAGCTCGTCGATGTGAAGAGGGGTGCGAACGCCAGCGACGACGTCTTCGCCCTGGGCGTTTGGTAAGAATTCAGCGTAGATCTTCTTTTCGCCGGTAGATGGGGAACGGGAGAAAGCAACACCAGTGCCGCTATCTTCGCCCATGTTGCCGAAGACCATGCTCTGAACGTTGACAGCGGTGCCCCAGGAATATGGGATACCGTTCATCTGACGGTAGATGTTAGCACGTTCGTTGTCCCAGCTACGGAAGACGGCAGCGACTGCCTCTTTGAGCTGAACATATGGATCGGTTGGGAATTCCTCGCCGAAGACGTTCTTGTAGTACTCTTTGTACTTGACAACTAAGCCTTTGAGCTGCTCAGCGGTGACTTCGGTATCAAGCTTATAACCATTTTCTTCTTTAAGCTTGTCGAGCATCTTGTCCATTTCGGTCCTTGGGTGGCCTTTGGCGATGTTGGTGAACATCAAGATGAAGCGGCGGTAGCTATCGAAAGCAAAACGTTCGTTGCCGGTAGCTTTGACCATGGCTTCAACGGTGTCATCGTTTAAACCGAGGTTAAGAATGGTGTCCATCATGCCTGGCATTGAGGTACGAGCGCCAGAACGGACTGAAACGAGTAACGGCATTCCTTTGCCGCCGAACTCTTTTCCGGTGAGTTTTTCAACTTCGTGGAGATGGGCCACGACGTCGTTCCACACGTAATCAGGAATTTGTTTTCCGGATTGGTAGTAGAGGTTGCAAGCTTCGGTCGAGATTGTGAAACCAGCTGGGATGTTGACGCCAGCGGCAGTCATCTCGGCAAGACCAAAGCCTTTTCCGCCAAGGATTTCCTTGCCGAGCTTTTGCTCGTGGGCTTCCTTGAAGGAGAATACATATTTTTTGTCTGCCATATTGTCCTCCTATTGACAATCTTTAGGGTGATTAAAAAGCGCCCTAACGCGAAATATGATACCACCCAAGCATTCTTCTTCAAAGAAGAACACGAAAAGGCAAGGGTTTATCGGTAAACAAAACGCGTATAATGTGTGCATATGAAACGCAAAGAGAAGAAGTTCGGCCCTGATTATTTGGGGCCTATCGCGCACCGCGGACTACATAACGCAGGCATTACTGAAAATGGCCTCAACGCCTTCAAAAACGCTATCGATAATGGCTTCTCTTTCGAACTCGATATCCACATAACGAAAGACGGACAACTTGTTGTCTGCCACGATGACGACTTAAAGCGCACGACTGGCAAAGAAGGGGTAATCGAAGACCTCACTTTAGCGGAGATCAAAGAGGGCTATCGCCTTTTGGATGGAGAAGAGGTTCCAACCTTCCAAGAAGTCTTAGACCTAAACAAGGAGCAGAGGCTCATCGTTGTTGAGCTCAAGGTTCATCAAGGCAATTACAAGCCTTTGGCGAAAGCGGCCAAAAAAGCGCTTAAGCAAATCAAAGACAAAAAGAAGATCGTCATCATCTCTTTCGATCCAAGAGCCCTTTTCATGATGAGACACACGGGTTTTGGAACGGGACTCCTTATCTGCAAGGAATATTATTGGGTGTGGAAGTGGCGTTTCCTCTTTGACTCAATTGATATCGAAGAGTGTCTGCTTAGCAAACCAGAAGTAAGGAAATACCACAAACATCACATCATCAACACTTGGACGGTTGAAGATCCTGAGCACATGGAGGAGAATTTAGCTCTAGCGGACGCTCAAACGTTCCAGCTGATAGACCCTGAAGTTGTTAAGAAAACATTCGGAAAATAAAACGCGCTAGCCAAAACCAGCGCGTTTTTGTTAAGGATTTTTATTTGTTTGGGGTGTAGGTCGCTTCGATGCCTTCCCTTTTGCTTAGATAGCGCCAGAGAACCTGCATGATGACGTGGTCGAATGTCATGTGGAGGTCTTCCGCAATCTGGATGTCATCAACGGGCGCGTGCAAATGGTAATCGGCGATCTTGGCAAGTTTGCCACCGTCATAGCCGGTGACGGACATGAGCTCGGCTCCAACCTTTTTGGTGTATTCGGCCGCTTTCATGATGTTCTTGGAGTTGCCGCTTCCGGAGATAGCTAAGACTAAGTCTTCTTTCTTGAGACGGTTCTCCAACTGATAGTAGAAGACGTCTTCGAACGTGCCATCGTTAGCAATCGCGGTCATGATTGGCACGTTGTCATTAAGACAAACGAACTTGAACCTTTTCTTTAATTTGGAGCAGATTCCTTTGTTGAAGTCGCAAACCATGTGGGAAGCGGTGGCAGCGCTGCCTCCGTTACCAAAAACATAGATGGTCGACTCATCATCGTAATGTTTGACGAGGGCGTTCATGGCTTTGCTCATCTCGTTTTTGTCTAATTTCTTAATGGTTTCGATTTCGAGTTCGTAATATTTCTCGATGTCGTTTTTGAAATCAATCATTGTTGCCCCTTTCTAAGGTCATTATTAGATTAACCGCTTCGCCTAAAGAATGGCACACAAAATCAGGCTTTGCATCTTTGAAGCGTATCGGAGGGTTTGGTGTTGTGTCAAGGAAGATGGTCCTGCAGCCGGCGTTGATCCCTGTCTGGATATCGCGATCCGTATCTCCGATAAACCAGGATTTGCTAAGGTCAATATTGAACCTTTCCTGGGCTTTCTTTAGAAGACCGATTTTTGGTTTTCGGCAATCGCAGTCAAACTTAAGTTCTGGCACCTCACCTTCAAAGCCTCCATCAGGGTGGTGGGGGCAGAAGTAGAGACCATCCAAATAGGCCCCGCCTTTACCAAGAAGGGTTTCCATTTTGTTGTGGATGTTTTTGAGCTCCTCAAACGTGACATCTCCACGGGCCACAACAGGCTGATTTGTGATGCAGATCGCAAGGTAGTCAGAGTTGTTGATCTTTTGAATTGCTTCAGCGGCGTCATCTGCCAATTCGAGTTGGTCGATTTTGATGACCAAACCCATGTATTTGTTGATTGTTCCGTCTCTATCTAAAAAGATGCATTTTTGTGGATTTGCGAGGGATTTGCCATGAATAATGCCGTTTTTGAGGTCATTTTCGACAGAATGATACCTATTTGGTGTGCCACAGTCTTTGACATATTCGCTAGACCTATAAGCGTAGGCTTTGCCTTCCTCGACGAAGTGCTTTAGGACCACTTTTTCGAAGTCGTTTTTCTCCGGTTTTTCAACATAGTCCAAGACCTCTTTTGAGCAGACATATAAACCTGCGTTTGTGAGGTTCTCGTAGTAGTAGTCACGGACGTTGTTCTTGCTATTGATTTTAATGATTTTTTCATTCTCATCGGCAACAAGAAGATCACTGTCGAAAGGGTGAGAATTTGGGTGCGCGAAAGCGGTCAAAGAAGAGCCCTTTTCTTTATGGAAAGAATGGAATCTTGTCCAATCGATATCGAGCATCAAATCGCCAAAGCAAAGGATGAAGTCATCCTTGATGATATCTCTAGCAAAATATAGGCCGCCGGCCGTTCCTAAAGGCGACTCTTCCTTGATGTAAGAGATATGAACCCCAAATCTTGAACCGTCTCCACAATAATCGGAAATGAGTTGTCCATTCTTAGAGATAATCACAAGAAAATCACTGATACCGCTTCGTTTGAGGCTTTCGATTTGCCACTCGATAATCGGCTTCCCACATATATCAACCATTACCTTGGGTAAATCGCCGGTAATGGATTTGAGTCTAGTGCCTGCTCCGCCTGCTTGGATAATTGCGTACATGCTTACTCCATGAAGATGATTGAGCAACCAGCCTGGTCAAGCTCAAAAGGCATCTCCTTTAGGTTCGACAAAGCTTTTCTGACAGCCTCTTTCTTTTCGTCGGAGTCAACGTAGAAGAGAAGGAATCCGCCTCCGCCAGCACCAAGGAGTTTGCCTCCGCTTGCACCGGCTTCCATGGCCTTTTCATAAGCCTCATCAATAAGAGGGTTTGAGATACCGCTAGCCAAAGACTTCTTGAGCTCCCAGCCTTCTTTGAGGATTGGTCCAAGAGCATCGACGTTGTTGTTTTCGAGTTCCGCCTTAAGGCGTTTAGTCATTTCACAAAGCTTTTTGGTGGCTTCGATTTTATCTTCATCGGTAGCAAGGTTCTTGGTTTCTTTCGCAAGGATGTTGTTGGCGTCACGGACTTCGCCCGTATAGAACATCATGAGGTTCTTTTCGAGTTTGGCGAAAGATTCTTTCTTCATGATGATTGGTTCGACTTTAACAAATCCGTCTGGGCAGAATTCGTAATAACGAAGACCACCGAAAGCGGCGGCAAATTGATCTTGTTTTCCAATCGGGTTACCAAGTTCGTTGATCTCTATCTCGCACGCTCTCTTGGCAACCTTATAGGTTGAAGCAGCCTGTTCGTTCCAGGTGTACATGAGTTTCAAAAGGGCGACGGTGAAAGAGGAGGAAGATCCTAATCCGGTTCCCGAAGGAATGTCAGCCATGGAAGTGATTTCGAGGCCTTTGTTACCAAAGTCTTTTAAGACTTGCTTGAAAATGCGGTGTTCGATTTTATCAACATCGTCGACTATTTCGGTTTTGGAATACTTGAGGGTGATTGATTCTTTATTGAACGCAGGGTTAATGGCGAGGTAGCAGTATTTCTTGATTGTGGTTGAAATAACACAGCCGCCGTATTTCTCGTAGAAAGAAGGAATATCGCTTCCGCCTCCGCAGAAGCTAACCCTGAAAGGGGCGCGTGAGATGATCATGTTTCGTTGATCCTTTCTAAAGCCTAAACATTTTACCACTTAAAAGTGGTCTTTCGTGCTAAAATCTTTGAGATGGAGAAGCAAATATGAACGAACCATTGATTTTGACGATGGACTTTGGAACTCAAAGCGTCCGTGTCGCACTTTTTGACAAACGTGGCTATATGGTTGCCATGAAGAAAAAAGATTACGACAACCCTTACTTTTCTTTGAAGCCGAACTGGGCGGAGAAAGAACCTCACGAATATTACGAAGACCTCTGTGCTTGCACCAAGGAACTAGTTAGAGAAAACCCTTCATCAATCAAAAACGTTAAGGGCATTACCATCACTTGTTTCCGTGACACGGCCGTTCTCCTTGACCAGCATATGAAGGTCATCAGACCAAGTGTTCTTTGGCTCGACCAAAGAAACGCCAAATGTGAAAAACCCCTGCCAAAACTGGCTCGTTTTCTCTTTAAGCTCGTTGGAAAAACCGACGCGATCAACTTCAACAGACGCAGATGCGTGGCCAACTGGATCCAAGAAAATGAACCAGAGAACTGGTCGAAAGTCTATAAGTACGTTCCTGTCTCAAGCTACCTCCATTTCTTGCTTACTGGCGAACTCAAAGACTGCGCTTCAAGCTGTGCAGGCCATTACCCAATCGACTTCAAAAAGAAGCAGTGGTACAAGAAGCCAGAGAAGCATCTCACTGGCCAGATCTTCGGTCTAAAAAGAGACGTTCTTCCTGAACTCGTTGAGGAAGGTGACGTCATCGGAAAGATCACAAAGAAAGCTTCCATGGATTTAGGAATCCCTGAAGGAACGATCGTATACGCTGCCGGATCCGACAAATCCTGCGAAACCCTCGGAATGGGTGTTATCGATGAGACCCTCGGAGCGGTCAGTTACGGAACAGCATCTTCTATCGAAACAACCTGCGACAAATATCATGAGTCTGAACCATTCCTCCCAGGATACCCATCTGCCGCAAAAGGCTTATACAACATGGATATCCAGATCTATCGCGGATACTGGATGATCAATTGGTTCATGGAGCAAATTGCGAGCAAAGAGCCTAATAAGACCATTAATTACTACAACGAGCATCTTCCAGATGTTCCAGCCGGAAGCGATGGTCTTGTTCTCCAGCCATATTGGGGACCGGGTCTTTCCCGTCCGTTGGCCAAAGGCGCGATTGTCGGTTTCAGCGATTCCACAACAACCGAACACATCTACCGCTCCATTATTGAAGGCATTGCGTATGCCCTTCGCGAAGGTTTGGAGCACTTTGAAAAAGTGCTTAAGCACAAAATCCCTGCTTTGAGAGTTTCTGGCGGCGGATCCGTAAGCGACAACATCTGCCAAATCACCGCTGACATATTTGGCAAACCTGTGAGTCGCGTCCAAACCAAAGAAAGCTCCTCATTAGGAGCGGCTATCGCTGGCTTTGTTTCTATTGGCCAATATCGCTCCGTTAAGGATGCCGTCAAAGAGATGGTCCGTGTGAGAGACACATTCTATCCAAACAAAGAAAACATGAAGGCTTACGAATACCTTTATAAAGAAGCCTATCTGAAACTTTTCCCTTCGTTATCGAAAACGTATGCCAAAATTAAGCGTTTCAATAACGACGAGATAAAGAAATAAATTACTTTCGGATGAATTCGTAGAGGGCGCCTGATTTGATCTCGCGCTCTTTTCCTTTTGCGGAAATAAGTCTGTCGAAGATGCCAATAAGCATGTCTAAGAAAAGGCGGGCCTTGGCTTCGACATCGCATTCAAGCATCTGTCCGGAAGAGATTGCTTGCTTGAGCAAGGACACAACGGTCTTGAATGGGCTTTCGCCGTTTAGGGCCTTTGTGGCGGTGTAGGTCATATAGTCGCTAGAAGCGTTGACTTTAAGGAAATAAAGCTGAATCTTATCTGCATCAAAGAATTTCTCATAGTGATCGCAGATAAGCTTTAAGCCAGCCAAACCACCTTCGGCCATGGCGGCGTTTCTTGGGAAAATGGTGTCACTGTAGTCTTCTCTTTGAAGTTCGAAAAGACCGTTATAGATATCTTCTTTCTTCTCAAAATAGTGGTAGACCAAGCCGTGTGAGCAGGAGCTTTCCGCCGAAATCGCGTCAATAGTAACTTCGTCGAAGCCTTTGATCGCGAAAAGCTTAAGAGTCTTAAGGAGAATCTTCGTTCTTCTTTTATCTCTGATAATAGCGTTTTGCTGCGGCGTCCTAGGCATAAAAATCTCCCTTGGGTGGACTTCTATGATATTTCTTTCTGGAACACTGTCAATGAAAAATATTACAAATTAATTATTAGCAGGCTCTGTCTCTTCCTTTTTAGAATCGTTTACCTGCTTATTAAGCGCCAACTTAGAAAGGAAGAAAAAGAGAACAGCAAAGCCAATGAGCAAGGCAATTCCGACTACCCATTCCCAGACTGGAACGAGGGTGTATTTCCAAACGAGAGAATCGTTGATCATGCTCTGGTTCACATACATCGAAACAAGTGAGCCAACGATGAAACCAAAGACGGCCAAATATGTGCCGTCGTGGTGCTTGGCAAGAAGGCTCTTCATGAGTTTGCTCGTTAAGATGAATCCCGCGACGATTCCAAGAAGCAAAGATAAGGTGAGGAAGATTCCGCTGACAAGTCTAGAGGAGTTGTGGATGATGGAATTCTCGCCAACGAAGATATGGACGCATGGGTCATATAAACCAGCGACAAATAGAAGCATGGCGCCGCTGATGCCAGGGATGATGCAAGCCATCGCAGCGATGAATCCCGCGACGAAAACGCCTATGTAGGTCCACCATTCTCCAGCGATGAAAGCGGCCTCAAAGTTGCCCCAATTATTGAGTTTGGCGACAGCGCTCAAAACACCAATACCTGCAGCAAAAACCGCACCAATTGCGATAATCGTGACGGATTTGACACTGATTTTGGCGCCTTTGATTTCTTTGGTGATGACAGGTAAAGAACCGATGATTAGGCCAGCGAACAAAGAGATGATTGCAAACGGCGCGTAGTCCAAACCATAGTTCACGCCGAGCATGCAAATGACCGCAGCCATAACGGCCCCGATGCCAAGAGGAAGTAAAGAGAAGAAACTCTTTTTAAATTCTTTTTTGAGGTTTGCGATACCGCCGATGAGGCGATTATAAATGCCAACTATCAAGGCCATCGTTCCGGCGCTGACGCCAGGAATCATGCCTAGTCCTAGGGAGCCTCCCTTAAGGACATCTAAAAACCAGTTCTTAATTTTCATTCTTCAATAATAGCTTCTTCGTTTCCTTTTATCCAACAAACCGTGATAAACTTTCATAGTTATGAAAACCCTTGTACTTTATCAAAGCAAAACCGGCAACACAGAGAAGTATGCCCAGGATATCGCAAAGAGAGTCAACGCCGATATCTTCCCTATCAAACGTTTTAAGGCTAAGAAATTAGCGGAATATGACACCATCGTCTTTGGCGGTTGGGTCAAAGCAGGAAAGATCCAAGGAATCGATGATTTCCTTTCCAACTGGGATCTCATGAAAGAGAAAAACGTCATCATCTTCAGCGTTGGAATGAGCTTTGCTGACAAAGACACCAGGGCTGCCATGATCGAGACCAACGTTCTTTATGATTACCATATGCGCTACTATCAATTCAGAGGCTCTTTTGATTTCAACAAACTTGGACCAATTGAGAAGTTCTTGATGAAGAAAGCCGTTGGCCAAATCGCTAACAACCCTGAACTCAATGCCAACCAAGCAGCTTTAGCGGGCATTCTTGAAAACCCAATCGAATTCTATGACCAAGAGAAGGTCGACAGAGTTGTCACCGTCATCGAAACCTTGGCTTTGGAGAAGAAGTCATGAAATTATTCGTTGGACTAGGAAACCCAGGAAAACAATACGAAGGCACCCGTCATAACATGGGTTATATTACCGTCGACAAATTCATGGAACTTGCCCATGCGGATTTCGACCGCTCTGGTTTCAAAGGCGTCTATGGCATTGTCAAAAACCCTGCCTTCCCTGAGCCAATCGTCGTTCTCAAACCTGAGACTTTCATGAACCTTTCTGGTGAGAGCGTCACCGAATGCGTGTCCTTCTTCAAAATCGACCTTGATGACATCATTGTCGTCTATGACGACATGGCAATTGCCGAAGGACAGATTAGGCTTCGTCTTGATGGTTCTAGCGGTGGACACAAAGGCATCCAGAACATCATCGACAAGCTTGGCACAAACAAAATCAAGAGAATCAGAGTTGGTATTGGTGAGCCTCAATATGACTCCATCGACTTTGTCTTAGGAAAGCCAACTGGCGACAGTGTCCCTCTCATCGAAGAGGCTACCGACAACGCCGCAAAAGCCTTACGTGATATCGAGATTCGTGGTTTCCAATACGCCATGAATTTGTATAACTCGATGAAAAAAGAAGAAAAGAAATAAGGAGGTACTTACGGATTTATTTGAACGCCTAAAGGCACTTGATCTGACCACCCCTCTTTCGGACAGCAGGGGTCGTTTTGTCGTGGACGACACTATCGGCGCGGCCCTCCTTATCGCCTCCCTTTATCACGAAAAGAAGGGCAACTATGCCATCGTTGCCAATAACCTCTACAGCGCTCAAAAAATCTACGAGTTCTTGCTTAATTTCTTCCCAGAAGAGAAGCTGATATTCTTCCCTGCCGATGAGCTTCTTCGCGCAGAGGCCCTTTCCTCATCCAAAGAGCTTATGGCCCAAAGACTATATGCGATGGAGCAGTGTCTAAGAGCCAAGGATTCGATACTCATCGCCCACCCGTCCTCAACGATGAGGTTCCTTCCTAACGCTAACGAATTCGGTAAACGAGTCTTCCATTTCAAGGTGGGTGACAAATATAACATCAGCGATCTGAGAACCACCCTTACGGAGATGGGATATCACAGGGTAAACAAGATTGATCAAACCCTTCAGTTTGCCTCCCGTGGCGACATCATTGATATCTTCTCAGTCAACTATCCAAACCCAATCAGAATTGAATTTTTTGATGATGAGATTGAGTCCATAAAAGACTTCTCAATTTCCACGCAATTATCAACAAATCCACGGCAAAACGCAGATATTTTGCCTGCAACAGACGTCTTCTTATCCTCTACACAAATAGCCTCTTTCAAGGAGAGAATCGCTTTAGTTTTGTCTAGTGACAGCAAGCATCTTTCAGAGGCGTCTTTTGAGACTTTGCAGAACAACGTCTCGAGGGATATTGAGAACATCGGGGACAGAGTATATAGCCCCCAGCTTTATAAGTATTTCGGTTTCGCTTTGAATGAGAAATCAAACATCTTCTCTTACTTCAAAGCCTCTCTTACCTTTGTGGCGGACAAGGACGCTTTCGAGAGTTCTTGCGAATCACTTCTTGGAGAAGCTAGGGCTTATTATTCTGAGCTTCATGACAGCCTTAGGATTCCTACCCATCTTGAAGAATACATTCCGCAAGATGATGTTCTTCCGGCCAAGGGTGTCAGGTTCGGGAGCAAGTTCGCCTCATCGCCTGACGACCATTCTTTCTTAGTGAGGCATATCGTTTCCGCTGGAACGGGAATCGCCTCAATGGTCCCAACCATCCAATCTTATTTGACCACCAACGAAAAAGTCATAATCGCCCTCGACCAACCTCAGCAGATCGACACTCTCAAATCCTTCCTTGATGAAGAGAAAGTGGCCTATGAGGGCATAACGGGATTTGAGATGCCAAAAGGCAAACTCGGAATCAGCAAGACCTCCTTGAATGAAGGCTTTGAAATCCCCGCTATTGGTCTTGCGGTCATTTCTTCCTCAGAGCTATACGGCAAGAAAACCGCCACAACCCGATTCACATCGAGATTCATCGATGCGGCCATCCTAAAGAGTTATGACGACCTCCGTCCTGGCGACTATGTCGTCCATGAATATAACGGCATCGGCCAGTTCCTTGAAGTGACGACGATGGAACAAGAAGGTGCGCATAGGGATTATTTGAAGATCGCCTACGCCAACAACGAAACCCTCTACGTTCCTTTGGAGCAATTCCGTTTGGTCAGAAAGTATTCAGCCCGCGAAGGTGCTGCTCCTCGTTTGTCTCACCTTTTCAGCGGTGACTGGGAAAAGAAGAAAGCCCACATTAAGGAGAGAGTCAACGATCTAGCGGACAGATTGCTTGCCTTATATGGCTCAAGAGCCAAAAAAGAAGGCTTTGCTTTCCCAAAAGACGAAGAGCTTCAGTCAAGTTTTGAAATGGAATTCCCATACGCTTTGACACCTGACCAACAGAAGTCAGTCGATGAGATCAAAGGGGATATGGAGAAGCCAGAAATCATGGACCGCCTTCTTTGTGGAGACGTTGGTTTTGGCAAAACGGAGATTGCCTTCAGAGCCGCTTTCAAAGCCATATCCGCCCACAAGCAAGTAGCCCTTCTTTGCCCAACGACGTTGCTAGCTAGACAGCATTATGAAGTCGCCTTGCAAAGGTTCGCGAGGTTCGGCGTAAGAATAGCCGTTTTGTCACGTTTAGTGCCACCTTCAACCCAAAAAGAAGTCATTTCTGCCGTGGAAAATGGAAAAATCGACTTCGTTATCGGAACACATCGTTTGCTCTCAAAAGAGATTGTTTTTAAGGACCTTGGACTCTTAATTGTCGATGAGGAACAACGTTTCGGAGTTGAGCAAAAAGAGAAGATAAAAGAGCTCAAAGACACGGTTGATGTTCTCTCTCTTTCGGCCACTCCAATCCCAAGGACCCTTCAGATGTCACTCACGGGAATTCGCCCTCTTTCGCAAATCAATACCCCTCCGATGAACCGTATGCCTATCCAGACATATGTCACCCCATACAAGGAAGAGGTCATCATCGAACTCATCCAAAGAGAACTAGGAAGACACGGACAGGTCTTCTATGTCTATAACAAAGTGTCGTCCATATACGCTAAGGCGAACGAGATTTCCCGCGCTCTTCCTTCCGCCCGAATTGGTGTTATCCATGGCAAGATGGAGAAGGAAGAAGTCGAAGACGTCATGCAAAGGTATTACGACGCCGAGCTCGACATCCTCGTTTGTACTTCGATTGTCGAAAACGGCATCGATGTTCCTAACGCGAACATGATCATCGTCGAAGATTCAGACCATTTTGGCTTGTCTCAGCTCTATCAGATCAAAGGCCGTGTCGGCAGGGGAGATAGGATTGCCTATGCCTATCTGACATACAAGCCTCACAAGAACATGAGGGAAGATGCGGTCAAGAGACTCAAAGCCATTCAGGAATTCACTGAACTCGGAAGCGGATATAAAATCGCCCAACGTGACCTCATGATTAGGGGCGCTGGCGATATCCTTGGCCCTGAACAGGCGGGATTCATCGACACAATCGGTTTAGACCTCTACCTCAAGATGCTTAGTGAAGCCATTGAAGAGAAGAAGACTGGAATCGAAAAACCAACACCAAAAGCCAAGAATGTGTTCAAGATAGACGCTTATATTCCGAAGGACTATGCGATCAATAGCGACAAGATAGCCCTCTATCAGGAACTCGAAAACGCCAAGAGCGAAGACGAACTTGATACCATCGCCAAGCACATGAGGGACATCTATGGAAAGCTACCTGATCAGGTGAGTTTATTGGTCCTCAAGAAAAAAATTGATCTTTTAAGCGAAAAAGAAGAGTTCTCACGAGTAGATGAGAATGAGGGGTATTTGGACATCTACATGTCTGAGGCCTTCTCCCACATCAATGGCATCGGAGTGGATCTCTTTAATCTTTTGGCGCCTTACCTCTCTTTCCTCAAAGTCAACTTTGTTGACAAGAAAGTTCACATCCGTTTGGTCAAGAGAAGAGATTGGATTCATGACATCTATCGCCTCTTAGATGTCATCGATCAACTTTATAGCCGCCGTAAGGCAGACTATAAGTGATACAATTATTGTTATGAGAATCGACAAGTACTTAAAAGTAACCCGACTGACAAAAAGACGTGAGACGGCCAAAGAGTTATGCGATGATGGGGACGTCTTCATCAATGGCAAGACGGCAAAGCCGATGAGCGAAGTCTCTGTCGGCGATGAACTTGTCCTCTTGTTAGGCAAACACAAAGTGACCGCTAAAGTCTTAACCGTCAAAGAGTTTGCGAGAAAAGACGAAGCCAAAGAAATGTACGAAATCATAAAAGACGAAATCATCACCCGAGGAGGAGAAGACAATGGTCAATCTTGATATCGATAAGAATGCTGTCTACGTTTTAGCCGGAAATACTGGCGCTGACGCTATGGCGCTCTCCCACATGCTTTTGGAACAGGAAGCCAAATTCGTCATGTGTTTCGTCAATTACCATATCGGACCGATGTGGGAGGAAGCAGAGGAAACTCTCCGCAAATACTGCGAAGAAAAAGGAATCGCTTTTGAAGTTTGCGATGCCAGCAAGGTAGACCAGACTGGCAAAGATGCCGACTTTGAGAAGTGGGCCCGCAAGACCCGCTATGACTTCTTCGCCGAAGTTTACAAGAAGTACGATGCCTCCGCCCTTTTCCTCGCCCATACGGAAGACGACGTCATCGAAGGCTATTTGCTTTCCAAACAAACCGGTGTTCGTTCCTCCAAATTTGGACTCAACACAGTTGGTACCACAAGAGGTATGTTGGTCAGAAGACCTTTGGTCCCTTATTCCGAAGAAGACCTCAAAGAGTATTGCGACGCCAACAACGTCCCATATAACAAAGACTTCGGCAACTACGCTCACGACCCATCAAGAAGCCTTCTTAGAATCGAGATCGTCGATAAGCTTAATGAGGCCGAACGTGACCAATACATCACCGAAATCAAAAAGGCCAACGCCGAATCGCTTTCCTTCACCGCCAACATCAAACAATCAGTCGACCATGTCGATACCCTCAATATCCGTGAGATCATCGCTTTAAGCGAAGGCGAATTTGCTGACACCATCATCCGTTTCATCAAAGCGAAAGCGAAAATCAAAATCAAAGTCACCCCAACGATGCTCACCGAATTTAGAGCGATGTGCCTCAATCCTCAGCCAAACATGTGCATGAAGATTGGCACAAACACCTTCCTTGTTAAGGAATATGACGAAATCTCCATCGATAATGATGGCCTTGATCTCCCATACCATTACACCCTCAAAGAGCCATGCAAGTTCTCATGTGAAGCTTTCGAGCTTGATTTCACCGAAGGTGCCGAAGACAGAAACATTCATTTGGAAGATTACCCTCTTACCGTCAGAAGCGTTCTTCCTCAGGACGTCACCTCCTATAACGGCTACGCGGTTAACGCCAAACAGATGCTTATTGCCGCTGGTATTTCTGAAAGACTCCTCCATGTTTGGCCAGTCTTCCTCAACAAAGACGGTAGAATCGTGTATATTCCACGCTACAAAAAAGGCTTCAGCGAGTATCACAAGAGCTCGATGAAAATCTTCGTGAAAGAAGAAGAGAAATAAAGCAATATGATTGAATAGAACACCCTAAGGGTGTATCTTGCAACTTGATTCCCCTACGAAAGGAGACACTATGAAAGACGAAAACCAGAAAAGCCAACGCAGTTTCTGGGGATACGCTGCCCCATATTTATTCATCGCCGCTATTGTCGTTTTGATCCTTGCGTTCGTTCTCCCAAGAATGACCACATCGAACCAAGATTGGAAAGTCGGCGAGATCGATAGCAAACTCGGTTATGTCCTCCCTGTCGATAACACCTCAGAGAGTGAAGTTAACACCGAAGAAAAACAGTACTACATTGGTTCATACACAGCCACCGACCGCTATAGCAGCGTCGTTTACGTTACTGGCCACGCCTACGAAAAAGGAAGCCCAGGAAACCACTTCAACTTCTCTGTCATCATCAGCAGCGAGCAGTGGAACAACACTTTCGATATCACCAATCCAAAGAATGGCAACATCGTCAAGCACTGGTCATATGCCCAGCTCTTTGATTACAAAGTCAACACCGAATGGAATTCCATCGATGAGCTTGTCGAGAAATACGGAAAAGGAACCTACTCCGAAGGAGACGCTTATTATGTGAGCTTCTGGGAAGCCTGGGGACCAACCATCCTTCTTTTAGGCGGAACTGCCCTCCTTGGTATTTTCCTCTTCGTTCGCCTTAGTAGCTCTGTCAGTGGAGCAAACCGTCAGGCCATGGATTTCAACAAATCCCCAGCCCGTCGTGAGAACCATTCAAAGACTCGTTTCGACGATGTCGCAGGATGCGATGAAGAAAAAGCCGAGATGGTCGAGATGGTTGATTACCTCAAAGACCCAAAGAAATATTCCAAATACGGCGCCAAGCTTCCAAAAGGCGTTTTGCTCATCGGATCTCCTGGTACCGGTAAGACCCTTTTAGCCAAAGCCGTTGCCGGTGAAGCGGGCGTTCCGTTCTATAGCATCTCCGGTTCCGACTTTGTCGAAATGTTCGTCGGCGTTGGTGCTGGACGTGTCCGCGACCTCTTCAAAAAGGCCAAACAAACCGCTCCATGTATCGTCTTCATCGATGAAATCGATGCTGTTGGCCGTCAGCGTGGCGCTGGCTTAGGCGGTGGCAACGATGAACGTGAGCAAACACTCAACCAACTCTTAGTCGAGATGGATGGTTTTGAATACAACTCTGGCATCCTCGTCATGGCTGCTACAAATAGAGACGATGTTCTTGATCCAGCCCTTCTCCGTCCAGGCCGTTTCGACCGTATTCTCACTGTCTCGCTTCCTGACAAAGAAGGCCGTGAAGCCATCTTTAAAGTCCACGCCAGAAACAAAAAGATCGGCGAAGACGTCAATTTCTCCGCTCTCTCGCAGAGAACCGTTGGTTTCTCCGGTGCTGATATTGAGAACATCCTCAACGAAGCCGCTATCTTAGCCGTTCGCTTTGGCAAAGAATGCATTGGTATGGAAGAAATCGATGAGGCTATCGATCGCCGTATCGCCGGTCCAGCCAAGAGCTCGAAAGGACTTAACGAAAAAGAACGCAAACAGGTCGCCTTCCATGAAGCTGGCCACGCCATTATCGGCATGGTTTTACCTCATGCTCAGAAGGTTCAGAAGATCACCATCATTCCTCGTGGCAATACCGGTGGCCACGTCTTAATGACACCTGAAACCGACCGCTTCTTGTTAACCAAGAAAGAACTCATCGCCGAGATCACCGGCCTCCTTGGTGGACGTACATCTGAAGAGATTTTCTTCGACGATGTTTCCACTGGCGCCTCAAATGACATCCAGGAAGCCACGAGAATCGCTCGTGCCATGGTTACCATGTACGGCATGTCCGACCTTGGTCCAATCCAGTATGAGAAGAGCAACTCCTCTGTCTTCCTTGGAAGAGACTACACAGACACCACCAAGAACTTCTCTGCCGAAGTTGCTCACGAGATCGATAAAGCGGTCCGTGACATAGTTGACAAAGCTCACGCCGAAGCGACGAGAATCATCACTGAGCACAAGGCTGAACTCATCCTTATTGCAGAGACCCTTCTTGAGAAGGAAACCATCACCGCTGAGGAGATCGATTCTCTCATCAAGACTGGCAAGCTCCCTGCTAAAACCAAGGGTGAAGTAGGTGCTTCTGAGAACCTTTCCGAAGAAGAAAAGGCCATCATCGAAAAGCCTGTCGAGAAAGAGGAGAAGAAGCCAGAGGCCAAAAAGGAAAAACCTGCAAAAACAGAAGAAATCCCTGACAAAAAACCAGCGGATTCAAAACCAAAGGCCAAAAAGAAACCTGCTCCAAAAGCGAAAAAGGACGAATAAATTTGAAGGCCTTCGGGCCTTTTTTAATCTATGATCAAAATTGGTGACATCGAACTGAAAGGAAGAGTTGTTCTTGGTCCGATGGCAGGGGTTACCACGCTTGCTTATCGTGACTTCATGAAGCCCTTTGGGGTTGCCCTTTCCTATAGCGAGATGATCTCCGATTGCGGCATCGATTACAAAAACAGGAAGACCTACTCTTACCTTGCTACCTCAAAGGTCGATAGGCCTGTGGGGTTACAGCTATTCGGTTTCGACAAAGAGAAGACCGTGAACGCCATCAAGATCATCGAAGAGAAAGCGGATTATGATATCCTCGACATCAATCTTGGTTGCCCAGTCTTCAAAGTCGTTAAGACCGGTGCTGGCTCTTCTTGGCTATCTAGACCCGCCGAGCTTGAGGATTACATGAAAGCGGTAGTGGCCGCTTCACATAAGCCAGTCACCGCTAAAATCCGTTTAGGGAAAGACGCCTCATCCGTGAATGTTTGGGAGGTGGCTAAGATGCTTGAAAGGTGTGGCATCAAGATGCTCACCGTCCATGCTAGAACTGCCGCCCAAGGATATAGTGGCGTCCCTGATTTCGAGGCCATCAGAGATTTAGGCAGGAGCCTTAGCATCCCTCTTTGCATCTCTGGTGACATCTTCAGTGCGGATGCCGCGGTTGAAGCCATGGAAATCACAGGTGCTGAACTTGTCATGGTTGCCAGAGGCGGTTTAGGGAACCCAAGACTTGTGACCAATATCAACAATCGTCTCGAAGGAAAAGAAGAGCTCCCTGAACCAACCATCGCCGAACAAACGGAGTGGGCTCTTGAGTTTTCCAAAGCGTTAATTGAGGAAAAGGGTGAGAGAGTGGCTATTATGGAACTGCGTGGGCTCATCCCTCACTTCTTCAATGGCTTCCCGGGCTACAAGAAGATCCGCGCTGAGATATCGGTCAATATCAAAACAAAAGAGGACCTATTTAGAATTCTTAATGGAATTCTGAATCGAAATAGACTATAACTTTGCAATGTCTATTTATAGACAACGATTATGAAAGAGATTATTAAGTTACTTCGTTACATCAAAGGCTACTGGAAAGACACGATCCTGACTTGGGTTTGCGTCCTTTTTGAGTCGGTCTGCGAAGGACTCGTCGCATATTTCATGCAGTTCTTCATCAACGAGGTTGAGTCTTTGGCTTCAGCTCCAGATAACCTCAACATGATTTTCCTTTATTCAGGGCTTATCGCTGGTATCGCAATATTGGCTGCTGTCTTAGGCATCGTTGCCGGTGTCTTCGCCGCCAGCGCGGCCGCAGGCTTTGGCAAGAACATCCGTGAAGCCCTTTTCATTCACGTTCAGGATTACTCCTTCAAGAACATCGACAAGTTCTCCACGAGTTCCCTTGTTACGAGAACCACAACCGACATCACGAACGTACAAGGCGCCTTCCAAATGATCATCAGGGCCGTTGTTCGCGCCCCATTCTTGATGCTATTCGCCCTTGTTATGTGCTTTGTCACGTATTGGCAAGCCGCTCTTGTTTTCCTTGGCTTCATCCCTCTTGCGGGCTTTGTCTTGATCTTCATCGCCAACAGAACCCATCCGATTTTTGTCAAGGTTTTCAACGCCTACGACGATTTGAATCAGGCTGTTGATGAAGACGTCGACGGCATCCGTGTCGTTAAGTCCTTCAACCGTGAGGAATACCAGAAAGAGAAGTTCAAAGGCGTCTCTTACTGGATCTACAGCAACTTCAAAAAAGCCGAGAAGAGAATCGCTTTGAATGGCCCATTCATGAACATCGCCACCTATGGCACGATGATTATGATCAGCATCATCGTTTCTAAGGCCATCGTCTCAACAAGCGAGACCGCGATTGGCGTTGGCGCTCTTAGCACCATGCTTACTTACTCAATGATGATCCTCATGTCGCTCATGATGGTCTCGATGGTCTATGTCATGATCATCATCGGCCGCAATAGCACTGAGCGTATCCTTGAGGCTCTTGAAGAAGTGCCAGACATCGCTGACCCAGAGAATCCAATCGAAACCGTTCCAAATGGCGAAGTCGAATTCAAACACGTCAATTTCGCTTATTCAGAAGGCAAAGACGTCTTGATTGACGTTAACAAGAAAGTCAAATCAGGAAGCACGATTGGCATCCTTGGCCCAACTGGATCAAGCAAGACAACTCTCGTTTCTTTGATTGCGAGACTTTTCGATGCCGGAAGCGGTGAGGTTCTTGTTGGCGGACACAACGTCAAAGAATACAAACTCGAATCCTTACGTGATTCCGTTGCCGTTGTCCTTCAAAAGAACACCCTTTTCACCGGCACCATCAGAGACAACCTCAAGTGGGGCAATGAAAACGCCACAGACGAGGAAATCATGGCCGCTTGCGATATCGCTCAGGTCACGCCATTCCTCAAAGATATGCCAGATGGTCTAAACACCATGATCGAACAGGGTGGCGCTAACGTCTCTGGCGGACAGAAACAAAGACTTTGCATAGCAAGAGCCCTCCTTAAGAGTCCAAAGATTTTGATTCTTGATGACTCAACGAGCGCTTGCGATACCCATACCGACAAACTCATCCGCGATGGCTTAGATAAATATCATCCAGAACTCACCAAGTTCATCATCGCCCAACGCGTCCTTTCCGTTAAGGATTGCGACGAGATTTGGGTCATGAACGAAGGAAAGGTTCTTGAGACGGGCACCAACGATGAGCTTATGAAGACCAGTGCGGTCTATAGAGACCTCTATGAGTCGCAAAACGGAGGAGGTGATTTCGATGCCGCGAACTAATATCCGTGCCACAAAAGGCGCCCGCAACATGAACATGATTTCGGGCAAAGCGAGATCAGCCGCCATCGGAAGACTCCTTTCTTATGTCTTCAAGTATTACCCGGCTCAATTTGTTGTCGTTTTGATTTGCGTCCTCCTTTCTAGTTTTACTAGCGTCGCGGCCGCCTTCTTTACTGGCAACATCCTCGTCAACGAATACATCATGCCTTCGCTTAACGCTGGTTCGCTTGAAATACTCACCCCAACTAGCGGTGCCCTCGCCGGCATTCCTTTCGGTGGAGCGATTGCCATCATGGCGTCAATCCTCGCTTTAGGAACCGTTGCCCTTTATGTCTACAACATCTTGATGTCGATCATTGGCCAAGGCGTCCAGAAACGAATCCGTGACGAGCTCTATGATCACATGCAGGACCTTCCGATCTCTTACTTCGATAGAAGGGGGCGCGGAGACATCATGTCCGTTTACACAAACGACGTTGATGCCCTCCGTGAAATGCTTTCACGCGCTCTCCCAATGATGGCAAGCTCCGTTGTGACCATGATTGCTTGCTTGGTTATGATGCTTCTCACCGATTTGGTGCTCACCGCCGTCGTTATCGGTGTGTCGATTCTCATCTTCTTCATCATCGTTTATTTCACCAAGATGGCTTCTCGTTTCTTCATCGCCCAGCAGATTGAGCTTGGCAAGATGAATGGCTACATCGAAGAGATGGTCAATGGCCAGAGAGTCGTTAAAGTCTTTAACTACGAGAAGAGAAACATCGAAGGTTTCAAGAAACACAACGACCAATTCTTCACCTACTCCGTTAAGGCGAATAGATTTGCGAACTTGCTCATGCCAACCGTCAACCAAGTCGGCAACATCCAGTATGTTCTCATTGCCCTTATCGGTTCTCTTGCCGTCTTCAATCATTGGACTGGCGTTTCCTTGGTGGGTTCCTTTGCCTATGGCATTGCCACAGTTGGCACGATTGTCAGCTTCCTTATGTATTCGAAGGCCTTCGTCCAGCCTATTGGCAACGTTTCCCAGCAGCTTAATCTCATCGCTCTTGCCTTAGCAGGCGCGACCCGTATCTTTGAGATCATCGACGCCCCAGCCGAGAAGGATGAAGGGTATGTCGAGCTCGTCAACGCCAAAGAAGACGAGAACGGCAACCCAATCGAATGCGCCGAAAGAACGGGCAAATGGGCTTGGAAACATCCTCACACCGACGGCTCTCCAACCACCTATACCTGGCTAAGAGGAAAGATAACTTTTGATGATGTCGATTTTGCATATATCCCTGGCAAAACCGTCTTGCATAACATCTCCATGTACGCTGAAGAAGGTCAGAAAATCGCCTTTGTCGGCCCTACTGGAAGTGGCAAGACGACCATCACCAACCTCATAAACCGTTTCTACGATATCGAGGATGGCAAAGTGAGATATGACGACATCAACATCAACAAGATCAGGAAGAAGGATTTGCGCCGCTCACTTGGAATGGTTCTTCAGGATACGAAGCTCTTCACGGGCACCGTCATGGAGAATATCCGCTTCGGCAACCTTAACGCCACGGATGAAGAAGTCGTTGAAGCGGCCAAGCTTGCTAACGCCCATAACTTCATCACCCACTTGCCAGAAGGATATAACACCGTTCTCGCTAGCGGTGGAGCATCCCTCTCCCAAGGTCAAAGGCAGCTTATCGCTATCGCTAGAGCGGCTGTCGCTAACCCGCCGGTCATGATTCTTGATGAAGCCACCTCATCGATCGACAGCCGTACCGAAAGCCTTGTTCAGGAAGGCATGGATGCCATCATGAAAGGACGTACCGTCTTCGTCATCGCCCACCGCCTCTCGACGATCAAGAACAGCGATGTCATCATGGTTCTCCAGGATGGCAGAATCATCGAAAGAGGCAACCATGAGCAGCTACTTGCCGAGAAGGGCAAGTACTACCAGCTTTACACTGGAAACGAAATCGCTAAATAGTAAAGCCTAAAGAAAGGCTTTGTGAGCATAGATATTTGAATGTAAACTATCCGTGCGCTTTGTTTGTGGAGGAATACACAATGGAAGAAGAGAAACTTAATGACCAAGAGCTTGCTAGACGTGCCAAATTACCACGTTATGAAGAGCTTGGTGTCGATGCATTTGGAAGCCGTTATGAGTGGAAGGATTCGATTAAGGACCTTCGCGCCAAATACGGTTCTTTAACCGAAGAAGAACTTGCTGAGAAACAGATCCCAGTCAATGTCGCTGGTCGTCTTATGTCCATCAGACGCATGGGCAAAGCCAGCTTCGTCAACATCAAAGACGAGTATGGCAACATGCAGGCCTGGCTTGGACGTGACGTCATAGGTGAGCATGACTATGAAGTCTTCAAACTCGCTGACATCGGTGACATCGTCGGCTTAGAAGGAACCTTAATGCTCACAAGAACTGGTGAGCTTACCATCCGCACGACCAAGTACACCCACATCACCAAGTGTCTCAAACCTCTTCCAGAGAAGTTCCACGGCCTGACCGACATCGAAGAAAGATGCCGTCGCCGCTACGTTGACCTCATCATCAATGATGAATCCCGTAAGAACGCTTTAACCAGATCCGCTATCGTCAAAGGCATCAGAAATTACAGCGATTCCCTTGGCTTCGTCGAAGTTGAGACCCCTGTCCTTTCCCCAATCGCCGGTGGTGCTTCCGCTCGTCCATTCATCACCCATCACAACGCTCTCGATAAGGATTTCTTCCTTCGTATCGCGACTGAGCTTAACCTCAAGAAGTGCATGGTTGGTGGCATTGACCGTGTCTATGAAATCGGCCGCATCTTCCGTAACGAAGGCATCGATAACAGACATAACCCAGAATTCACAACCATTGAGCTCTATCAGGCTTATGGTGACCTCAGCGATATGAGAAAGTGGGCCGAAGGCCTATTCCATTACATCGGTGAGAAAGTCATCGGCAAAGACACCTATGAGTGGAATGGCAACACCATCGACATCTCAAAGCCATTCGCTTGGATCTCCATGGCGGACGCCATCAAAGAGAAGACTGGTGTCGACTTCAACCAAGAGATTCCATTTGAAGAAGCGGTGGCCCTCGCCAAGAAACACGGCGTCACTCTTGAGAAGTCCTGGAACAGCACTGGCTACATCATGCAGGCCTTCTTCGATGAGTTCGTTGAGCCAACCCTTATCCAGCCAACATTCATTCATACATACCCAATCGAGGTTTCGCCTCTCACCAAGAAGACAGCCGATCCACGTTTCGTTGATCGTTTCGAGCTCTTCATCGGTGGAACTGAGTTCGGCAACGCTTACAGTGAGCTCAACAACCCATTCGATCAGGAAGAACGTTTCAAGGCTCAGTTAGCCGCCCGTGAAAGAGGCGACGACGAGGCCGCCGATATCGACTTCAGCTTCCTTGATGCTCTCATTTACGGCATGCCGCCAGCTGGTGGTATTGGCGTTGGTGTCGATCGTCTTTGCATGTTATTCGCTGAGCAATCGACAATCCGCGAAGTCCTCATCTTCCCAACGATGAAAGACGAAGTCGCGGTCACCAAGAAAGACCCAGAAAAGAAATAACAAAAATCCAAAAACACGTGGCAAAACCCGCGTGTTTTTTATTTTTGCCGGGATTTTTACACTCAGAAATTTTTCGGAAAAATGTAAGAAAAGTCACTATATATTAGTGAGGCCATATTTTTGCATTTCTCCTCTTTCGCCGATGGAGATGAGAAATTTCAAGGAACTCTTAATTGATTAAGAGGGTCGGTCGTAGTATCATTGTTGGGCTTTAGCGAAGGAACTAAAGCGACATTCTTCTATGGCCGTCCAATTAATTGAGGCGGTCCTTAGACCAAAACTAGGAGGTGCTAATCATGAAAAAGTACGAAATCATGTACATCCTTAACGCCACTCTCGATGAGACCGCTGCTAAGGGTGAGATCGCCAAACTCCAGAAGATCCTTGAAGACAACAAAGCCAAGGTTCTCGACACCAAGGAGTGGGGCATCAAAGACTTCGCCAGCATCATCAAAAAGCAGACCAAAGGATACTATGTTGTCCTCAAGGTCAACGCTGAAAAGCCAGCTCTTGATGAGTTCGATCGTTTGGCCAAGCTCAACCAAAACGTACTCCGCCACTTGATCACTGTTGCGCAAGACTAATCGGCAACATTAATTGGAGGATGGTAAACAATGCTTAATCATGTCGTTCTTATTGGTCGTTTGACCCGTGACCCAGAGTCACGTAAAACCAACACAGGACTCACAGTCGTTTCCTTCACTGTCGCGGTTGATGATTCGTTCAAAGGTCCTAACGGAGAGAAGAACACTCTGTTCATGAACTGTTCGATCTTCGGAACCAAGGCCGAAAATGTCGCCAAGTTTGTTAGAAAAGGCTCTTTAGTGGCTGTCTCTGGCAGACTCAATCAACGCAAATACACCAATAGAGATAACCAACAGGTTACTGTTATCGAAACCATCGCGGACAACGTTGACTTCTTAGAACCAAAATCCGCTAACGGTGCCACTCCGGATGCTAACATCCGTCAGCAGGCTCCTGCGCAGGATTATTCAGACGAAGCCGCCGACAGCGGCAACTTAGATGGAATTGATGTCGTCAGTGACGACCTTCCATTCTAAGACTTAAACAGAAAGGATAAATTACACATGGCTTTCAAGAAAATGAGACCTAAGAGAAAGGTCTGCTACTTCACCAAGAACCACGTTAAGTTCATCGACTATAAGGACACCGAGCTCCTCAGCAGATTCATTGCTCCTGATGGAAAGATCCTTGCCCGTAGCTCAACCGGAACCAGCGCCAAGTATCAGCGTGAACTCGCCAAAGCTATCAAGAACGCCCGTTTCATGGGTTTGCTTCCTGAAGTTGGTCAGAGATAATCTCTAACAAACAAATCAAGCCGTCCAAATTGGGCGGCTTTTGTTATACTTTATCCATGAAAAAGAAAACCAAAACAATAGTTATTGTTTCCGTTTCCGCTTTTGTGGTTGCTTTAGCGCTTGCTGTTGCGATTCCGTTCACTATCCTTGGCGTTAAGACCTCGGGCTTAAAAACGGACTACGCATATCTCAAAGACGACGAAGACTATTGTGTTAGGGTAGAAGCGGGAGCCCTTGAGCTTGTCACGCAACACGTGTCGTGCGGGTACGCGACCATTGAAATGATTTCTACTTTCTATGGGAGCCCTGTCACGGAGGACGAACTAGACGCCAGGAACGGCGCTATATCAACTTCCTCTACCGGCGGATTCCTTGAGGAGATCAACAAATGCATCCCTTCAATGACGTTTGAAGAACACACATACCTTAAAAACGATGAGCTTCTAAAGAGCATTCATGACTCTTTGATGAACGGCAATCCTGTCGCGATTGAATGGGCGGCCAAATACGAAAAC
>JAILRR010000054.1 GCA_024698065.1 Bacilli bacterium | reverse complement strand
CCCGGCTTGATTTCTTGATGGGAGGATTCCTTATTGGGTGACCGTCATCTTGTAATGGCTGACGGAGAGGTTGATGTATCCCTCGTAGGCAGCTGGTGCGGTCTGGGTCGCTTCGGACATGGCTTTGTCAAGTGAGACGATAAGTCTGGCGCCTGTTTGTCCATCATCCTTACTGAAGGTGGTTGGATCAGTAGCTCCATTTTCGTCAGTTACGTTCGCATAGCCTGCAGCAAGTAACTGAGAGGAGAGAGAAGCGATAGCGGCTTCGCTGCTTGCTTCTGGATAATGGAAGTGAGCCTCGACGGAATAGGCGTATTGGAAACTGACGTTGAAACCGTTGAGTGATCCAATATACATCATCGTCTGAATAAATGTGTCCGTACCGTCGATGAAATCGATTTGGGTGCAGCCTTCAGCGAGGGTTAAGGTTGGAAGGATTGGGGCGGTTTGATCAGAGAGAAGCTTCTTGGAGGCAAACTCAGCGTTGACGTCGGCAAGTGTGACGTTCTCAACGGCGGCTTCTTGCTCAACGAAGAAGAAGACTCTCCAAATGCCGTTTGGATAGATGGTAGTAAGGGCCTCGTCGGTCGCAGCGCTGTAGACCATGCCAACATAAGCGATCTTTTCGCCGTGGACACCTTGAGCAGGTGCGAGGGTTTTGGTGTAGAAGTAAGCGTTTTTACTTGGATCGCTTTCTTCGGTATCGAGAGTGAAACCGGCAGCGATAAGCTGTTGGCCATAAGAAGTGTTCTTATTTCCGGATCCAAGGTCGGTATAGATAATTCGGTTCTCTTCGTCGACTGGCATTGAGTAGGCATAGCTGGTGCCGGTTGGGAATGGGAGAGAGAAGCTTACGGTTCCAGCAGACTCGGCGATATAGGCGAGAGTGTCAGCATCCCAAGCGCTGGCGGCAGTGAAAGTTGGGTTGCTCTTGATATAAGCATCAACTTTGGCATTGGCGGTAGTTGTGCCGATGCTAGTTAAAGTGGCGCCTTCGATCTTGATGTTGTCATAATAGTCGCCACTCTTGCTCTTTCCTAAAGTGACACCGAATTTCTCAATGGATTTCCCATCTTCGGTGAGATTGAAGTAGGCTTTGTTACCAGTGAATTCATCGGAAACATCGTCCCAAAGATCGATGCCGTTGAGCCAAAGAAGCGAAGTGATGAATTCTGAATCATCGGTGCTGAAGGTCTTGCTACGGCTTGCGATGGTGAAAGTGATGTTCTTTCCGGATTCGCCTAAGTCAGCGAGAACGTGGTTGTACTCTTTATAGGTGATGTTGGCGTTTGGCGAAAGAATGCCAGCGTTTTCGGTGTCAACGCCGACGGTGTCATTCGTGTAAAGGAATTGGGCAATGCCATAATCCTTGATTTTGGCTTCGCCATATCCCCATGCATCAGTGCGGGCATCGGTATCGAGGATGTGAAGCATTCCGTTTTCGAAATGGTATTCCGTGAATTTGGACATAGCGGAATGGAAGGTGCCGTTATTGGTAGCGGCTAAATTGGTAAATAAGGCTTTAGCCTTTTGCTCTAAAGTAAGCTCTGGTTCGCTTTCAGAAGCGGGCGTAGAATCACTTACCGACGAAGTGGAATCGACGCTATCGGCTGGCTCGGTGGACTCGATTGGAGTATCAGTTTTGCAAGCACTGAGGAGCAAAGCGAAGGATAAGAGAGTTACAGATGTGAGTTTTTTCATCATTAATTCCTCCTGGATAGTAATGGGTTTTACCCATACGTGAGCCTATTGTAAGGGTGAACCCGTCTTTTTCAAGCATTATTTTCAAAGAAAACATTTTGAAGCATAAAGACAACAAAAAACTCGGCGATTTGCCGAGTTTCGTGTTCTTTGTTTTTCCTCTTACTTTCTGAGGCCAAGGGAAGCGATGAGCTTCTCATAAGCTTCATGATCAGTCTTGTTGAGGTAGGCAAGAAGGGTACGTCTTTTGCCGACGAGTTCCATAAGGGATCTTTTGGCGGTGGCGTCACCGTGGTTGGCCTTGAGGTGGGCGGTCAAATCGCTGATTCTCTTGGTGAGGATAGCGACCTGGACTTCGACACTTCCGGTGTCTTTCTCGGATTTGCCATACTTCTTGACGAGATTCTTCTTCTCTTCTTTGTTGAGCATGATGCGTTTCTCCTTTCAGTTACTTAACATTCCCAATGGCGAGTCCCTGAAACGCTAGGGGCTTCATCAAAGAGATGTCGCACGGGTAATTATAAAGAAATAGCGAATCTTTGCAACAAAAAAAGCCCTGAGTTCTCGCTCAAGGCTAATTTTTAATTAGTGACGGTTTCCGCCGCGGCCTCCGCGACCGCCATGGAAATCCTTACCGCCTTTTGGACGGTCGTTTCCTGGCTTGCGTTCTGGACGCTCGACATAACCTTCTGGCTTCTCAAGGAACTCACGGTGGGAGAGCTTGATCTTGCCATCTTCGAGTCCGATGACGACGACTTTGAGCTTGTCGCCGAGCTTGACGAACTTGGTGGCGTCTTCGACATAGTTCCAATCAAGTCTCGAGACGTGGCATAAGCCATCGGTGGTGCCGAAGAGGTTGACGAAGGCGCCATATTCCTCAACACGGGTGACTTCGCCTTCATAGATCTCGCCGACTTTAGCTTCACGGACGATGTTGTCGATCATCTCCTTAGCGGCGTCGATGCTCTCTTGGTTGCTATGATAGATGGTGATTCTTCCAGAATCCTCGACATCGATCTTGACGTTGTCACACTTGGCGATGATGTCGTTGATGACCTTTCCACCGGTGCCGATGACGTCACGAATCTTATCTGGGTCGATATTGAAGGTGACCATCTTTGGAGCGTATTTGCTGACTTGGGTTCTTGGCTCAGCGATAGCGCCTTTCATGACTTCGCGGATCTCGGCGCGGGCTTTGTTGGCCTGGGCAAGAGCTTCGCTAAGGACCTCACGGGTAACGCCGTGGATCTTGATGTCCATCTGAAGGGCGGTGATACCTTTTTCGGTGCCAGCGCACTTGAAGTCCATATCACCAAAGTGGTCTTCAAGACCCTGGATATCGGTGAGGATGGTGTAATGGTTGGTTTTCTTATCTGGGGAACGGCTTGGGTCAGTGGTGATTAAGCCCATGGCGATGCCGCTAACCATGCCTTTGATCGGGACGCCAGCAGCCATTAAGGAAAGGCAGGAAGCGCAGATAGAGGCTTGGGAAGAGGAACCGTTTGATTCAACGACTTCAGCGACGCAGCGGATGGTGTATGGGAATTCGTCCTCGCTTGGGATGACGTAGCTAAGGGCTCTTTCGCCTAAGGCACCATGGCCGATTTCGCGACGACCTGGACGTCCGGTTCTGCCGATCTCACCAACAGAGAATGGTGGGAAGTTGTAGTGATGCATGAATCTCTTGGTGCCTTCGGCATTGATGGTGTCGATGATCTGGGCATCAGAGAGAGGGCCAAGGGTGGTCGTGGAGATGACCTGGGTCTGGCCACGGGTGAACATAGCCGAGCCATGTGCTCTTGGGAGAAGGTCGATCTGAGCGTTAAGTGGACGGATTTCGTCGACTTTACGTCCGTCTGGTCTGATCTTGTCTTCGATGATGAGACGTCTGACTTCATTGGCTTCCATCTCTTCGAGGATGTCAGCGACCATCATCATCTTAGCGTTATGGTCTTTGGCCTCTGGTTCGATGGCGTCATATTCATCGAGGATCTGTTTCTTAAGAGCAGCAACGGCATCTTGTCTCTCGAGCTTATCAAAGATAGAGATGGCTTTGACGAGTTTCTCGCCGATCTCTTCCTGGATGTGGGCTTTGACTGATTCGTCGGCGGTGAAGAGCTGGATTTCTCTCTTTGGTTTGCCAACGGCAGCGATGATTTCTTTTTCGAAGGCGCAGAGTTTCTTGATGGCCTCGAAACCAAATTCGATGGCGTCGAGCATCTCTTCTTCTGGGACCTGGTCAGCACCGGCTTCAATCATCATGATCGCGGATTCGCTTCCGGCGACGGTGAGGTTGATGTCGGATTTCTCTTTCTGTTCGGCGGTTGGGTCAATGACGAGCTTGCCATCGACTCTGCCAACGATGACACCGGCGATTGGGCCATCGAATGGGATGTCGCTGATGCAAAGGGCGAGGGAAGCGCCAAGCATGGCGGTCATCTCTGGGCTGCAATCTGGCTCAGCGGACATGACGGTGTTGATGATTTGGACTTCATTTCTGAAACCCTCAGCAAAAAGTGGGCGGATTGGTCTATCAATAAGACGTGCGCTTAAGGTCTGGTGGGCGTCTGGCTGGCCTTCGCGACGAAGGAATCCCTGTGGGATTTTGCCAGCGGCGTATTGCTTTTCCTGATAGTCGACGGTGAGAGGGAAGAAATCGCCTCCCTTTGGTTCATCGGCGCAGCAAGCAGTTGAAAGAACAACTGTCTCGCCGAAACGGACAAAGACCGCACCATCGGCTTGCTTGGCGATCTCTCCGGTTTCAACTTGAAGGTGACGACCTTCAAATTCAAGTTCGAATACTTGTTTCATGTTTTTCTTTTTTCCTTACTAAATTATGAACGGGGTAATGTTACCACAAGTAAAACTTGAATGTTAGCATTTCGAGGCGATTCAGTATTATTTCCTCGTATTAACTGCTAAGATTATCCCGGAAAGAGTACTATACTAACCCCATGCAAGACGTAATCATCATCGGAGCGGGCGCAGTAGGCTCCTTCATCGCCAGAAGCCTTTCCGCCTATAAACTCCGCACATTAGTTATCGAAAAAGAAACCGATGTCGGCGATGTGACATCGATGGCCAATAGCGCCATAGCACATAGTGGCTATGACCCTGTTCCAGGCACCAACAAAGCCAAGTTCAATGTTCTTGGAAACAAGATGATGCCTGAGGTTTGCAAAGATCTCGATGTCGAATTCGAGATGAACGGCACCCTTACTTTAGCCTTATATGAAGAACAGCTTCCAACCCTCAAAGAATTAGCTGAAAGAGCTAAGCTCAATGGCGTTGAAGCCCATATCCTTAGCGCAAAGGAAGTTCTTGAGAGAGAACCGAATATCATCAAAGATGTGAAAGGCGCTCTTTTCTGCCCGACTGGGGGAATCGTTAACCCATTTACCTTAACTAGCCACGCGATGGAAAACGCACTGGATAACGGCGTTGAACTTCACCTCATGGAGAAAGTTCTCGATGTCAAAGATTTAGGCGATCATTTTGTGGTCAAGACCGACAAAGCCGAATACGAAGCCAAGGTCGTCGTAAACGCAGCTGGCCTTGCTTCCGATAAGTTTGCAAAGATGATGGATGACATCTCTTGGCATATCACTCCAAGAAAAGGTCAGTATTACGTTTTGAACCATTTCGATAAGGATTTGCCGGGCAAAAAGTTCGTCAATTCCGTAGTTTTCCCTCTCCCAAGCGAGAAAGGAAAAGGCATCCTTGTCTCAAGGACCACAAGCGGAAACTACATCGTTGGCCCATCTAGCGAACCGGTTGACGATATCTCCGACGTCTCTTGTGATTCCATGACTCTCGCTAACGTCAAAGCCCAAGCAACCGCGATGGTCCCAGGCATCCCATTTGGCGAGCAGATCAGGGTCTATGCCGGCAACCGTTCAACCCCAAGCAATCATGATTTCATCATCGAGCCTTCGAAGAACCATCCGCATTTCATCAATGTCGCTGGTATCGAATCTCCAGGCCTCGTCTCTTCTCCAGCGATTGGCGAATACGTCGCTAATGAGCTTGTTGCTCCGATCCTCAAGCCAGAGAAGAATCCTAACTTCAAGAAAACAATCAAACCATACATCCGCCCATTAACGCTATCTTTAGAAGAGAGAAACGCTCTCATCAAAAAGAATCCCGATTATGGCGAGATGGTCTGTAACTGCGAACGAGTCTCCTTAGGAGAAATCGAGGACGCTCTTAACAGATCCCTTCCATGCATGACGATCAAAGCCCTTAAGAAGAGAACCCGCGCTGGTTTTGGTAAATGCCAAGGCGGTTTCTGCCAACCTAATGTCATCCGACTCTTAAGCAAGCATTATGGCGTCACCCCAATGGAAATCCTTTATGACAAAGCGGATTCCGAGATCGTTCTTAGCGAAGCCACGAAAGGAGCCAAATAAGATGGAAAACAAAGATTTAGTCATCATCGGCGGTGGTTCCGCAGGCATGGCGGCCGCTATCGGCGCCTATAACGAAGGCATCAGAGATATACTCATCCTCGAAAAGGGTGAATTCCTTGGAGGCATCCTCAATCAGTGCATCCATAACGGATTTGGTCTTACCGAATTCAAAGAAGAGCTTACCGGCCCAGAATTTGCTTCCCGTTTCATCGAGCAAGTGAAAGAAAAAGGAATCGAATTCAAACTCCATTCCTTCGTCACTGATATCAGCAAAGACAAAGTCATCACCTATACCTCTAAAGAGGAAGGTGTTGTTATGGTACAAGCCAAAGCCATCGTCATGGCGGCAGGCTGCTATGAAAGAAACGCAGGCGCCATCGGTATTCCTGGCGACCGTCCTGCTGGCGTTTTGACCGCAGGCCAGGCTCAGTTATTCCTCAATGAATATGGATATATGACTGGCAAAAAGGTCTTCATCCTTGGCTCAGGCGATATCGGCCTCATCATGGCTAGACGTCTTACTCTTGAAGGCGCGAAAGTCCTTGGCGTCGCTGAGATCTGTGCCTGGTCAAATGGCCTTAACAGAAACATGGTCCAGTGCTTAGAGGATTATGGTATCCCTCTCTATTTGAGCCACACCGTGAGCAAAGTCATCGGTAAAGGTAGACTCGAAAAGATTGTCCTTTCGAAAGTGGATGACAAAATGCAGCCAATTCCAGGAACCGAGAAAGAATTCGAGGTCGACACCCTCATCCTTTCCATCGGTCTCCTCCCAAATAATGACCTTCTCAATCACATCGGAATCCCGACTTCAAGAAGCCGCGGTTCTTTAGTCAATGATAAACTTGAAACCTGTGTTCCGGGCATCTTCTCGTGCGGCAACGTTCTCCATGTTCATGACCTTGTCGACAATGTCGTCGAAGAGGCTAGGGAAGCGGGCAAGAACGCCGCCATCTACCTCAAGGGCGAAGAGAAGAAAGCCGCCTCGGAAATCGAGGTCATCGCCGGGGATGGAATCGGATATGTCGTCCCTGGAAAAATCTCTCTTGATGAGAATTTACAGAGCATGACCTTCAAATTCCGTGTCCGCAAGCCATCGAAGAACGTCTACATCCAGTATGAGCAAAACGGAAACGTTATCAAAAAAGTTCTCAAAACAGCGATAATTCCTAGCGAAATGGAAATCCAGAAACTTCCTAGGGAAAAACTTGTTGATGAGAAATCACCGATCACCATCAAAATGGTTGCAAAGGAGATGTAATATGGAAGAAAGAGATTTGATTTGCATCGTCTGTCCACGTGGTTGCCATCTCCATGTCGACAAAGATCTTAACGTCACTGGGAATTTCTGCCCTAGAGGCGCAGTATATGGCAAGCAAGAAGTTACCAACCCAACTCGTGTCGTGACCTCAACGGTTCGCATCGAGAACGCTGAATTGCCTCTTTGCCCAGTCAAGACAAAGGACCCAATTCCAAAGGGCAAAATCTTTGAGATTATGTCGTCAATCAACAAGGTTGATATCAAGGCTCCAGTCCATATTGGCGACGTCATCATCAAAGACGTTGCGGGCACTGGCGTTGATGTCATCGCTTGCCGCAACATGGAGAAGATTTAATAAGCAAAAAGCTAGAAGGCGCTAGAAAAAGCGCCTTTTTTTGATACTTTTTGCGTAAATTGCCTGTGCCACTTTGCACGCGCTTATGTATAATATGCGTAGGAGATTTTCGAGCATGAAGGATAGAATCAGAATAGTTGCTTTAGGCGGCCTCGACGAAAGAGGCAAATCTTGCTACACCATCGATATCAATGGTGACATTTTCGTAATCAGCAGTGGACTTCGTTTCCCTGACAGGACGACACCAGGCGTTGACTACATCATTCCTAACTTCTCCTATTTGACCGAAAACAAGGAAAGGGTTAAAGCCTATTTCCTCCCTCATGGACACGATGATGAGATCGGCGGTTTGGCCTATCTCTATAAAGAAGTCCCGGCTCCGATTTACGGATCCAAGGTCACCCTCGCCATGATGCGTAACTTCCTAAGGCACGTTGGCGTAGATGGCAGTGCCTACGATTTCCATGAAGTCGAGCCTAGCTCCACCTTCACCGTGGCAGGAAGAGAGATTTCCTTCTTCCAAACCTCCCATAACATCGCCCAATCTAGCGGCATCGCTATCAACACGAGCTATGGCAACATCGTTTTCACTAGCGACTATGTCGTCGAAAACAACGCCACTCAGAACTACTTAGGCGATATGGCTTCGCTTTCGGCTATTGCCGAGAAAAACCCAACTTTGGCTCTTCTCACCCCATCGATTTATGCCGAAAGACCTGGATATACAGCCCCAAAATATAAGCTCAAGCCATTAATCGAAAGACAAGTTACCAATGCTTTAGGTCGCGTCTTCATCGCTTTATATTCCCTCAATTTCTATAACATTGACGAAGTCATCAACCTCGCTATTCAAACCAAAAAGAAGATCATCCCTTATGATGACGATACGACTGAAACCCTCCGCGCTATGCAAGAGTGCGGCCAGCTTCTCATTCCAAGGGAAAACTATGGATCGGTCGATGACATCAACCGTTATCGCGACCAAGACATTATTGTCTTAATGCTTGGCTACCATCCGAAAATATACCATAAGATCGCCCTTTTGGCCGCAGGCCAGACCGAAGGCGGAAGACCAATCCACCTCAAAGATACCGATCTTTTCATCAGCGCCGTCCCTGCTGATGACAATGAGGAACTTGAGGCTACTGACGCCCTCGATGAGCTCTATCGCTCTGGCTGTCAGGTCTATAACATCACCAAGAAAGAATTCCGCAAGATGCACGCTTCCGAGGAAGATCTAAAGATGATGATTTCCCTCTTCCGTCCGAAGTACTACGTTCCTGTCAAAGGATTCTTCAAAGACCTTCTCAACAATGCAAAAGTCGCGATGAACACCGGAACAGGATTGACCCACAACAATATCTTCCTCCTCGAGAATGGCATGTCCCTTCTCTTTGATGAGACCGGTGGGCATATCCTTCAGGAGAACATCCCTCATGGCGACATCATGATCGATGGTATTGGCGTTGGCGATGTCAGCCGCGCTGTCATCGAAGACCGTGAGAAGCTCTCTCAAGGCGTTGTCATCGTTTCCGTAACCGTCTCTAAAGTTACCCATAAAGTCATTGCCGGACCTGATATCCAAGCCCGTGGCATCGTCTTTGCCCGTGATGGCGAAGTCCTTCTTCGTGACGTCACCAAAGTCTTCATGGCTTGCCTTGATGAAGGCCTAAACAACAATGACAGCTTCGAGGAAATCAAGGAGCTTTGCCATGAACGCTGTGCCCGCACAATCAGAAGAATGTCTGGCAAAGAGCCGCTCGTCATCCCTGTAATCGTCGAAATCTAATCCATGAAAGAAAAAGCCGCATTCACGAAAAAGAACATTATCCAAGCCATCGGCGCGATGGTTTTTCTCCTAAGCATCGTCTTCTTTTTGGCGCCATTTACTAACCTTTTCCCTATCACATTCGGGATGGTTTACCTTTTTGGCTATGCCTTCTATTACTATTCGCTCGTCCTTTTCGCTGCGGTTGGCATGACGGTATCCATCAAGGGGAGCCTTGCCAAATACCTGGGATGGAAATTCTATCCTGGCGCGATTCTTTTCTGGGTCGGCTTTGGGTTCCTCATGGGTTTCATCGCCTATCCTACCGGCGCTCTTGATGATCTCAACCCCGTTTACCAAAGCGTGTGGGACAGCCGTGGTGGTTTTGAGCTTATTTGCAATGCGAAATGTTCCTCTGGCGTTCTCTTTGGTTCTTTGACGAACATTTTCAAAGGTGATTTATTTTTCTTACCACTAATGTTCGCCATCATCTTCCTTCTTGGTGGCGTCATTCTCATGTTCTGGAGGCCGATATTCTCTCTCATCAGCGTTATTTCGAGAAAGATTGGCCAAGCCAATGCCAAGAGAAGAAGCGAAAAAGAAATCGAGAGGCAAAGGGCCGATGCTCTTGCTCGTTATGAAGAAGAAAAAGCAAATGGACCTATAAACCCATTTGGAAGCGGCGAGACTCCTTTAGCTTTAGGTGCTCCTAAGCTCAATCCTTCGAAACAGGAAGATGCCTTCGAAAAACCTATTGAGACTCCTCTTCCTTCGAGAGCGGCGGACAACCATGTTCGCCCATCGAGCCAATATTCGATTCCTCAAGAAGTCAAAACCACTTATGAAAGACCGACCTCTTTCTCACAAAGCAATATGTCACAAAGCGGGCTTAGGGCCGCAGTTTTCTCATTTGGGGATGCGCCTGCCGCCCCTAAAAAGGTGGAACCTGCCCCCGTTAAAGAAACCAAACCTGTTCCAGAGGCTAAGCCTCTTTCCTCTTTCATCGTTCCTAATGAAGTAAAAGAACCTCTTAAAGAAGAGCCTGCCCCGTTCTTTGAAGAGCCAGTCATTCCTGAAATTAAAGAGCCTGAGCCAGAGATCGAAGCTGAACAAGAGATTCCTGCTTATGAACCAAGCAGAGAGCCTATCACGAAAAGCGAGCCATATGAGCCAGAGCCTGCTCAGTATTTCGAAGAACCAAAAGAAGAACCTGTCGAAGTCTTCACCAGAAACGAACCTTCTTATGAAGAGCCTATACCAGAGCCTGCTCCAGTCGTGCTTAACGAGGTCAAAGAACCTGAACCAGCACCTGAGCCGGTTGAGCAAATTTCCCCATTTGAGAGAAAACTGCGTGAACTCCATGCCGAAAAAGCGTCACCTCTCCCTGATTACAAGTTCCCAACACTCGATCTTTTGAAGACCTACTCAAACGATCAGAATGCTGAGCAAATACAGATTGATTGCCAAAACACCGTCAACATCATCAACCAGACGTTTGCCAACCTTGGCGTTGGTGCGCAAGCGGTGGGTTTTACCGTCGGTCCATCCGTCACCCGTTACGATATCCAACCTGACACCGGCGTTTCTGTTTCGACCATTGGTCGTTACATGAAAGACATCTCGATGCGTCTAAACGGCGTTTCCGTCCGTTTTGAAGAAGTCGTCAGAGGCAAAATCACTTCCGGTTTAGAAATCGCTAACCTCAAAACAACCATCGTTTCCCTCAAAGAAATGATCGAAGCAATGCCAAATGACCCATCCGCCAATATGTATGTCCCATTCGGTATGAACATCTCAGGCGAATGCATCTGTTCTGACTTAAGCAAATTCCCTCACCTTCTCGTCTCAGGTACGACTGGTTCAGGTAAATCCATCTTCATGCACGGTCTTATCATGTCGCTTGTCATGAGAAACAGGCCTGAGGATTGCAAGATTGTCCTCGTCGATCCTAAGCGTGTTGAGATGTCTAAGTACAAGGATCTCCCTCATCTTCTTTGCCCAATCATCAAAGAACCGAGTGAGGCCAAGGTTTGTATGGACAAACTCATTGAAGAAATGGAACGCCGCTACAGGTTATTCGAACTTGCCGAAGTTCGTGATATCCGCGCTTTCAACTCTTCATACGCTCCAAAGAACGGTCTTAAGAAGCTTCCATTCATCTCCGTATTCATTGATGAATACGCTGACCTTTCCGATACCTGCAAAAACATCGGCGAAGCCGTTGTCCGTTTGGCTCAAAAAGCCCGTGCCGCTGGTATCCACCTTGTCATTGCCACCCAACGCCCAAGCGTCCAGGTTATCACCGGCGTCATCAAAGCCAACATCCCTGTTCGTGTCGCTCTTTCGATGTCTAGTGCCATCGACTCCCAGACCATCATCGGTCAGGGCGGTGCCGAGGACCTCGTTGGACATGGTGACATGCTTATCGATTGCTCGCTCATCGCCCGTAATGGTCTTACCCGTGCCCAAGGCTGCCTTGTCGATGACGGCGAGATTGAGAAAGTCGTCGACTTCATCAACGCTCAAGGCTTAGGTACGATGTATGATGAGAACTTCCTTGATCTAGTCGACCATGAAGCTGAGGCAAAAGCCCAAGAAGCGGCGATGCCACAGGTTTCTCGTGCCGAGCTTAAAGCTCAATCCGATGAAGATTTCTATAACATGGTCAAAGAACAAGTCATGGCCACCGAATACACCTCGATTTCGAAGATCCAACGTCAATTCGGCGTTGGCTTCCCTCGCGCTGGCAAATTATTCGCCATGCTTCAGGCTGACGGAATCGTCGCGATGGCCCCAGATAGTCCTAGCTCCTCAAAAGGCTGCCGAGTCTTAGTGCATGCCGTGAATGAGCTAGATGACATCAAATTAGGGCAGGATCATTAATGAGAATCGGAACGGATATAGTGGAGATTGCCCGCATCAAAGATCCGGACCGTCTTGCAAAGAAAATACTCTCTGAGAAAGAGATGCCATATTACGAAGCTCGCACGAATAAAGCCGAGGCAATCGCAGGGTTTTTCGCTTCGAAAGAAGCTTTCATGAAGGCGACTGGAAAAGGTTTATCTTTAGCCCCGATGAATGAGATCGAGATCCTCCATGAAGAGATGGGCGCGCCTTATGTCCTTTTTCAAAACAAAACCTACAGCGTCTCCATCAGTGATGATGGCGGCTTTGTGGTGGCGACCGCATTATTCGAATGAAAGAAATATTCATATCCGCAAAACTTATCGAGAGCGACGTCATCCGTCTATCTCCGGCGATTGATGACCCTCATATCTCGCTTCTTATCGACCATAAGATCGTTTTGAAGTTAGAATGGCAAAAAGGAAGGAATTACGTCGATTTCCATTTAACAGAGCCTCTCCTTTTAGGACATAGCTACTTTTTGCTTGTTCCTTCCTATGGAAGGGTTCCTCTTGATGTCAAAGATGCAACGACCTTCAAAGGCTTTGATGAAACCCATTATTTTGATGGTGAATTAGGCGCCATGTACAAAAAGACAGAGACGACCTTTAGGCTCTGGGCTCCTTTGGCCTCAAAAGTCGTACTCAAACTTAAGAAGAAAGACGAATATTATTTCTCCGAAATCAAGATGAGGATGGGAGAAAAAGGCGTCTATGAAATCGCCGTGAAAGGTGATCTTAACGAAGCCCAATATCTTTACGAGGTCACGAATAACGAGATTGCTCTCGAAACAATCGATCCATATGCGAAAGGCTCGATTGCCAATGCAAGAGCAAGCGTTGTCTTAGACCTTGAATCGCTCAAGATCAAAAAG
>JAILRR010000088.1 GCA_024698065.1 Bacilli bacterium | reverse complement strand
TGTTTCTTTGAAAAGATTCTTATCAGGCTAAGCGTCCAATGTTCCAAGTGAAGGACCATCCGCCAGGTACTTTCGCGGTGCCTTTTGAGGACTTAAGCAGTCGATAGACGACCACCGCCACAATGCTTATTGCCAAAACAGCCATGACAGCCGTTAAGGCCATCGCCTCCCCTGGACAAATCTTTTGCCTCTCGATAAGTGTGAGTTCTCTTCCGTTCATGAATGTTACCTCCTCACTTCTCATATATTGGGATTCGAGCTGTTTTTCGGAAGAAAAGAAAAACGCCCTCATTCAAGAGCGTTCTTCAATTGCAAATTTATAGCGATGCTAGCTTGTTTTTGAGCGATTCGAGAATTCCTTTGTTTTTCTCAAGTTTGGCTTTCTCAAGATCGACTTTCTCTTTCGGAGCTTTGTTCACGAAGCCTGGGTTTCCAAGCATCTTCTCACTACGGCTGATTTCGAATTCGAGGGTCTCTTTTTCTTTGAGGAGTTTCTCTTTCAGGATGGCTGGATCGACATCTTCCTCAACCATGAGCTCATAGCCCGGGTAAAGGAAGCTCGAACCTCCAAGGCTTTCCTTCTTGATTTCGCAAGAGGAAGCGAAGGTGAAGCGCTTGAGGTATTCGCCAGAACCAGCGAACGGTTCCTCTGGCGAGACGATGAGTCTGACTTTGGCGTTAGGCGCCATGCCATTCGTGGACTTGTAATTACGGATATCTTTGATCATGCCTTCGAGAACAGTGACTTTCTCAACCGCTTTCTTGTTGATGAGGTGTCGGTCGTATTCAGGATATGGCTCTTCCATGATGCTCTTCTTGTGGCCCGGGAGAGAAAGGTACATCTCCTCGGTCACGAATGGAGTATATGGATAAATCATGAGGATGATGTCCTTCATGACGGTATAAAGAACGTCTTTGGTGACATCGGCTTCCTTGCCTTCGTGAGACAAAGAAATCTTGCTCATCTCAAGGTATGAGGAGCAGAAATCGTCATAGACGAAGTCATAAAGAATCGATGAAGCCTGACCAAAGTGGTATTTGTCCATCTCGGTACGAACTCTCTTGATCGTGCGGTTGAGCTTATCGATGATAGCGGCGTCAAGGACACCTAAACTCTTCTTGTCGATGGCTCTTGGGGTGTAATCCTCACCGAGCACGCCTTCGACATAACGGCAGGCATTCCAGATCTTGTTGAGATAGTTCTGGGCGGCACCGACTTTCTCGTCGATGTAACGCATATCCATGCCTGGGGTGCAGTTATTTGTGATGAAGTATCTAAGAGCATCAACGCCATACTTATCTATGACGTCGATTGGGTCCACGCCATTGCCTAAGGATTTGGACATCTTGCGGCCTTGGGCATCACGGATAAGACCATGAATGACAACCTCGTGGAATGGAGATTTGTCAGTGAAATGTAAAGACTGGAAGACCATACGGCTGACCCAGAAGAAGATGATGTCGTAACCAGTGACGAGGACGCTCGTTGGGAAGTAGCGTTTGAAGTCAGCGGTCTCGGTATCTGGCCAACCTAAAGTGGCGAATGGCCAAAGGGCGCTACTGAACCAGGTATCGAGGACATCCTCGTCCTGCTTCCACTCCTTTGGATCCATCTCCTCTTCGGTGACAACAAGTTCGCCGTTCTTGATGTTGGTATAAGCTGGGATACGGTGTCCCCACCAAAGCTGACGGGAGATGCACCAATCTTCGACGGTGCTCATCCAACGGGTAAGAACCTTCTCGAAACGTTTCGGAACGAAGTTGACTTTGTCAGAGCCTTTCTGGGTGGCTAAAACCTTTTCAGCAAGAGGCTTCATCTTGACGAACCATTGTTTCGAAAGCATTGGCTCAACGACGCTGTCGCTACGCTCAGAGTGACCGACGGAGTGGACGATCTTCTCAATTTTGACAAGGTGTCCGTCTTCTTTAATTTTGTCGACGAGCGCTTTGCGGCATTCATAACGACTCATGCCTTTGTAAGGACCGGCAACCTCATTCATATGAGCGGTCTCATCGATACATTTGATGAATTTGAAACCGTACTTCTTTCCTAAAAGGAAGTCGTTAGGGTCATGGGCTGGGGTGCACTTCATAGCACCGGTACCGAAAGAAATGTCGACATATTCATCGGCCATGAGAGGAATCTCTTCCCCGTTTGCTGGGTTGATGACCATCTTGCCGACGAGATCAGCGTATTTCTTGTCTTTAGGGTTGACGAAGACGGCTGTATCGCCGAACATCGTCTCAGGTCTCGTGGTTGCAACGATAAGGGACTTATCGGTTCCCACCACATCATATTTGAAATAGAAGAACTCGCCTTCATCATCCTTATGGATGACTTCGATGTTGCTTAATGCGGTTCTTAGCTCTGGGTCCCAGTTGATGATCTTCTCACCCTGGTAGATGAGCCCTTCTTTATATAAGGTAACGAAGACGTGTCTGACGGCGGCGCTTAAACCTTCGTCGAGAGTGAATCTTTCTCTTGTGTAATCGACGGATAAGCCCATCTTCGCCCATTGGCTATGGATGGTGTCAGCGTATTCGTGTTTCCACTCCCAGGCTTTCTTAAGGAAGCCTTCTCTCCCTAAATCGAATCTGGAAAGCCCTTGTTTCCTAAGCTTTTCCTCGACTTTGGCTTGGGTTGCGATACCCGCGTGGTCCATTCCAGGAACCCATAAAACATCGTAGCCCGCTTCTCTTTTGTAACGGGCGATGATGTCTTCGATCGTCGTGTCCATCGCGTGTCCGAGATGGAGCTTGCCAGTGACGTTTGGCGGCGGGATGACCATTGAGAAAGGCTGTTTAGAAAGGTCTCTTCCGGCTTCGAAATAACCTTCTTGCTTCCACTTCTCGTACTTTCCTTCCTCAACTTTGTGAGGGTCGTAGTGCTTGTCGAGCATAGATTTGCCTCCGAATAAATAAAAAGTCCCTAATAATAGGGACGCGGTGCGCGGTACCACCCTAGTTCCTTATCAATAGATAAGGCACTCGATTATCCTTAACGCGGATGACGCCTATCTCTAGGGTTCTCAGGAAGCGACTCACCTTTCTTCCTAACCGCCTTTCACCAAATTGCGGCTCTCTAAGTAGGAAGTTCAAGGATCCCTCATCCTTCAACGAACGATGAAATTATAAGACCCGTTCCCTAAAAAGGGAATGGGAATTATTCGCTTCTAAGAGCAACGACTGGGTCTTGTTTTGCGGCACTAGAAGCCGGGACAAGGCCAGCAAGGGTCGTAAGAAGAGCGCTTCCTGCCAAAATGATGAGGGCGGCGAAGATTGGAAGATTGGCAATCATGCCGATTCCGTATATCGCGCCAATCGTGATGTTAAGGAAGAGCTGGAGCAGATAAGTGACGGCAAGACCGAAGAGACCACCACCGATGCCGATGATGAAAGTTTCGGCGTTGAAGAGATGGGCAACGTCTTTCTTTCGTCCGCCTAGTGAGCGGATTACGCCAATCTCTTTGACGCGTTCCATGACCGAGACAAAGGTGATGATGCCAATCATGACGGTCGAGACGACAAGAGACAACGCTGTGAAAGCGACAAGAGCGATCGTGACGATATCGACGATGCCATTGATCATCGAGATAATAATCTCGAGATTGTCGGTGTATTCGATCTTCGAACGATCGGCAGCCTTAAGGACTTTGCCTGTGCTCAAAGAAATGTCTTCCTCGGAATTCCAGGTCTTTAAGTAATCGGTAGCCAAGAACTTGTTATCGAAATCAAGAGGATAGATGTCGATGCTGCTAGGAATCTTCGAACCACCGACGTTATGGACGCTTAAGGTCGCGTTCTTTTTGATGGAAAGACCGCTTCCAGAGCCAGAGCTTGAGGCAGAGGCAAGCATTCCAAGAAGAGCGGAGATGTTGTTGTTTGAACCAACGAGGAACGAGCTAGAGAGCGCCTCACCCTCAAAGAGGACTTGAGTGCTATAACCGATTCCAGCGATAAGGTCGAAATTATAAACGTTAGCAATCGTCGAATTAAAACCGGTAGTGTCGTTATCCTTCGCGTAATTCCTGATGAAGGTGGCAAGTTTGGAATTGTAGTTGTCCTCGATCATCTTCTGAGCAAGGGCTGGCGTGTAATAAAGACCGCTAGAAAGACAACCATAAGAGACGCTCTCTTTTGGGGTGAGAACGCCAGTGACTTTGAGTTTCAATCCGTTGTCATGCCCCATGCCGGCTTGGTCATACCAATCGTAGAAGAATGGCTGGAAGACGGTTTGGTTGCTAGCGGCACTAGAAGCATCGGCGTCTGGGTCATAAGCAGGATTCTCATGGAAGATGGAATCGTTCGGATAGTAGTAATACTCTTTGCCGAGCATGCTTTCGACGGTGATCGATTGTTGTTTCGCCCAAAGGTCTTTGTTAAAGCGTGGGTCATCGGAGAAATGATAGATGGCGTTAGCGAACATATCCTGGTCATATAAGCCAAGAAGAGTCAAAACGAACTCAGTGACTTCGTTTTCGTGGTTGAGGACAATCATGACTTCGTCAGCTTTGTGAGGATAATAGCCGGCAACAACGTCGTATTGTCCAAGGACATATTCCTCATTGTCGATAGATTGACCGATGGCGTTGCTATATCCGTCGACCATACCTGCATAATTGCTATATTCGCCACCTCTGCAGCCTTCAAGGATCGTCGTGCAGACGTTCGTTAGGCCGGAGATGCTATATCTGACATTTTTCTCATCGAGCCCTTCCTCGATGACGTCAGCGTTTGCGTGAACATAGATGTTGTTTTTGAAATTGATGCCGTATTTGTAATCGATCGCGGAGACATAATCCTCTGGCATATCCTTAAGGAACTGGACGTAATCCTCGCTGATATCATTCGTCGTCATCGATTGGCCGATGTCCTCGGAAGCTTTGACGAGACTCTCCATCGCGAATTGGACGTCGATTTTGCCATCTTTCCAGGAATCGGAAACGATTTTGGCCTGGGTGAGATTATTCGTGCTATCAAGAAGCTTAAGGAAATCGACGGCGTTCTCTCTGATTTGGATTGGGTTGCCAGAAAGAAGGTCATCCTGAACGGAATCGATATAGCCACGAACGCCATAAGAAACGGCAAGAACAGCGGAAACGCCGACAATGCCGATTGAAGAAGCAACGATAGTCATGAAGGTTCTCTTGAATTTGGCCATGAGGTTACGTCCAGAAAGCTTGATGGCGGTAAGCCAAGACATCTTGGCTTTCTCATCGGTTTCTCTGAAGGATGAGGCGTTATTGAGATATTCTTTGGCTTCCTCTTCTGGGGAGTAAGGATTAGTGTCACCTTCCACTTTGCCATCAAGGAGAGAGACGATACGGGTCGAATATTCCAAAGCGAGCTCTTTGTTATGGGTGACCATGATGACGAGTTTGTCTTTGGAGACCTCTTTGATGAGGTTCATGATCTGAATCGAGGTTTCGCTGTCGAGGGCGCCAGTAGGCTCATCGGCCAGAAGGATATCCGGCTCATTGACAAGAGCACGCGCGATAGCGACTCTTTGGCACTGTCCACCAGAAAGCTCATTTGGCTTCTTGTAGTACATGTCTTTGAGACCGACTTTGTCTAAAGCGGCTTTGGCTCTAGCGACGCTTTCTTCTTTTTGGACGCCGCCGATCGTCAAGGCGAGTTCGACGTTCTCTAAGATGTTCTCGTGCGGAATGAGGTTATAGGCCTGGAAGATAAAACCAATTCTGTGGTTACGGTAGATATCCCAGTCATGGCCGTCATATTTCTTGGTCGAGGTGTTGTTGATGAGAAGGTCACCGCTTGTGTACTTGTCCAAACCGCCGATGATGTTGAGCATCGTGGTCTTGCCACACCCTGAAGGGCCAAGGATTGAAACGAATTCGTTTTTCCTGAAGCACAAAGAGACCCCATTAAGGGCCTTAACCTCGAATGTGGATGTTTTATAAACCTTGGTGATGTTATCTAATCTAAGCATGTTACGTCCCCTTTCGTTATTTGAGGGCTCTCGCAAATAGGGCCCGTAGTTGTTCCGCCTTCAGGCCTTTTCCAGAGAAAAGGACATTTTCGGCTTTGCGCTCGAGGACAAATTTCTTGCGGGCTGCGAGGTCGGATTGTTTGGCTTGGTCGCATTTGGTGAAGATGAGATAGAACGGAACGCTCTGGCTTTCTAGGAAAGAAAGGAACTCAAGATCGTCTTTTCCTGGCTCATGACGGGAATCGATGAGCAAGAAGCAAGCGGCCAGCTGCGGGTTCTCGAAATAGCTTTCCATCATGTCACCAAAGGAAATGTCTTCTTTCGTGCCATAGGTCGTGAAGCCATACCCTGGAGTGTCGACAAGATAGAAAGAATTGTCGATGAGGAAATAGTTTAAGAGCTTCGTCTTGCCTGCTTGTTTGGAAGAGAAGGCAAGCTTTTGCCCTGTCAGAAGGTTGATGAGGGTGCTTTTACCGACGTTAGACTTGCCAAAAACAGCGAGCTCTTTGAACCCGTTGATCGGTCGCATTTTGTAGTTAGGGACCGAGATGATGTATTTGGCATTACGGAAATTGATCATCATTAACCTCCTTGGAATGGTATTTTACATTAAATCATCAAAAAAGAGGAGTGAAACACTCCTCAATTTTTGAAGTTTTATTTGTTGGTCTTGAGAAGGGCAACTTCTAAGGCGTCATCGACATTTTTCATGTAGACGATCTTGAGTTCCTTCTTGACCTCTTCAGGAAGTTCGGTGACATCCTTCTTGTTCTCTTCTGGAACGATGATGGTCTTGATGCCACATCTAAGGGCGGCAAGAGACTTCTCACGGAGTCCTCCGATTGGGAGGGCGTGTCCACGAAGGGTAACCTCACCTGTCATCGCGACATTGTTGTCGACAGGCGTGTGGGTGAGGCAAGAGACGATGGCGGTCGTGATAGCGACACCAGCGCTTGGTCCATCTTTTGGAACGGCGCCTTCTGGGAAGTGGATATGGAAATCCTTCTTCTCAAACATCTCGTTAGGGATGCCATATTTCTCAGCGTTGGCTCTCACGTAGTCAAGGGCGATTGAGCAGCTTTCCTTCATGACGTCACCAAGTTTGCCAGTGAGGACGAGCCCGCCCTTACCTGACATATAGTTGACCTCGATTGGGAGGATATCGCCACCGAACTCAGTGTAGGCAAGTCCAGTAACGACGCCGATTTGAGGCTCTTTTTCTTTCTTGGTGTCTTCGAAGATCTCAACGCCAAGATAGGTCTGAACCTGCTTATTGTCGATGACGATTGGACGAGCGTGTTTTGGATCTTTGATAAGCTCGACCACCGCTTTTCTGCAACAAGAAGCAACAAGTCTCTCAAGCTGACGGACGCCGGCTTCGCGGGTGTAGCACTCGATAAGCTCTTTGATGCCTTCTTCGGTGAACTCGATGTCGCCTTCTTTGAGGCCATTGAGCTCCATCTGTTTCTTCACCAACCAGTTAGAGGCGATCTTGATCTTCTCAAGCTCGGTGTATGAAGGGACTTCAATGAGTTCAAGACGGTCACGCAACGGGGCTGGAACGTTCTCAAGATAGTTCGCGGTAGCGATGAAGAGAACATTCGATAAATCGTAAGGTTCTTCGACGAAATTGTCGTTGAAGGCGAAGTTCTGTTCTGGGTCAAGGACCTCCAAGAGAGCGGAACTTGGGTCACCATGCAAAGAACTGCCTCCGACCTTATCGATCTCGTCAAGAAGGAAGACTGGGTTAATGACGCCAGCTTTGGTCATGCCATGGATGATTCTGCCAGGCATTGAGCCGACATAGGTACGACGATGGCCTCTGATTTCAGATTCATCGGAAACGCCACCCAAAGAAGCCTTGAAGAACTTCCTTCCAAGGGCGCGGGCGATGGACTTCGCAAGGGAAGTCTTACCACATCCTGGTGGGCCATAGAAGCAAAGGATCGGGGCTTTGAGGTTGCCTGTCGCATGTTTGACGGCGAGGTACTCGATGATCCTCTTCTTGACCTTGTCGAGTCCGAAGTGATCCTCGTCGAGGATCTTCTGGACGTTATCAAGGTCATCGTTGTCTTCAGTCTTCTCATACCACGGGGCATTAAGAAGGGTGTTGATGTAATTAAGGATGAGCGAGCTCTCAAGAGATGCCTCTGGCATCATCTGGAAGCGTTTGAGCTCTTTGTTGATTTTGTCTTTGACGTTCTGAGGGTAAGGATTCTCGGCAACTTTCTTCTTGATGGCGTCGATATCGCTTTCCTCATTATCACCTTCGCCAAGCTCATCGCGGATGGCTTTCATCTTTTCTCTAA
>JAILRR010000044.1 GCA_024698065.1 Bacilli bacterium | reverse complement strand
AATAGGGCTATAGGTATTTAGAATATTAGTCCATGGAATGGTGGCAAATACTCCTTTACATACTTGCGATCTTAGCCCTTATTTGGTTAGGACTTCTCGCAGTCGATATCTCTAGCCTTCTTTCCTTCAAGGCCAAGCTTGAGAAGAGGACGGTAGCTTTTAGCATTCTCTTCGTTGAGAAGAAAGACATCCTTTTGACCATCTACGCGATGTTCGATGAGAAGAAGGTTGAATTCTCTTCTTCACTTAACAAAGCGGCCGCTCAGGTGAGGTGGATGAAACTTGAGACTCTCAAGGGTGATGAAATCGAAAATAATGTGTTTTTGCTGAATGATTTTGAAAAACGACTTGCCCTAGTCGGCCACAAATACCCTCTTTTTGAAGGTAACAAAGACTATGAAATCTACTGGGCCACAATCCAGGATTTGAATGCGAATTACAGAAGAAACGTCGCTAACTATAACAGCGAAGTTCTTGGCTACGAATATTGGAGACGTTTTATCGTCTATAGACCTTTGGTATATCTTTTTGGTTTCAGAGAAAAGAAGCGCCTCAATTAGAAGTGCATCTCATAATCGACCAAACCGTCATAAAAGTCTTTTTCGTGGCTGACGATGATGACTGAGCCAGGGTATTTTTCGATCGCTTCAAAGAGTGAATCCTTTGCCGATTGATCAAGGTGGTTGGTTGGTTCATCGAAGACGAGGAAGTTACTCTTTTTGAGACTCATCAAAGCAAACCTTGCCTTAGTGACTTCTCCGCCAGAAAGTTCCTTCATCGGGCGCATCGCAAGTTCTTTCCTGACGCCTGTCGCACCAAGAGCGGTTCTGACCTGAGTATTTGTCAAACCTGGATATTGGTTATGGATGTATTCGAATGGGCTGAGCGACATATCGATGACTTCGTCTTGGTTGAAGTAATTGACGATAATGCCGTCTAACCAGTTATACTCGCCACCTAAAGCAGGAATCTTTCCGAGGATGGTTCTGAGGAAGGTTGTTTTACCAACGCCATTCTGGCCAAGTATGGCAATCTTCTCTCCTTCTTTGAGAATGAAAGAGATCGGATCAAGAAGCGGTTTCCCATATCCGATTTCAAGATTCTCAACGATAAGAGGTTTCTGTCCTACTGGGTGAGTGTATGGGAAAGAGAAATGGACTTTGATGACTGATTTGCCTGGCGCTTCCATGACATCAAGATGAGCGAGTCTGGCCCTCCTTGATTTGGCGGCTCTTGAGGAAGTCGCTCTTACGATATGCCTGGCGATGAAGTCTTCTTCTTTCTTAATGTATCTTTGCTGAGCGTTGTAGTTCTTTTCGTATTGCTCTCTATCGAGTTCGTGTTGCTCAAGATAATGTTCAAAGGTTCCTTTGTATCTCGTGACGGTTTGATTCTCAAGACAGAAAACGACGGTGGCGATCCTCTTTAAAAACTCTTGGTCGTGGCTTACGACAAGGAAGGCTTTTGGATATGAGATAAGGTATCTTGCGAGCCAATCAACCTGAGTCGCATCAAGGAAGTTCGTAGGCTCGTCCATGATAAGGAAATCCTTCTCCTCAAGAAGCATCTTTGCGAGATAGGCTTTCTCTCTTTGACCGCTAGAAAGCTTCGCTAAAGGGGCCTCAAGATTCTCTTTCTGGAAACCTAAACCATCGGTGAGTCTTCCTACTTTTTCTTGGAGGGCGTAGAAGCCTTTTTCGTTAAGTTCAGTCTGAATTCGGTCGGCTTTTGCAAGGAGTTTTTCGAAATTTGCCCCATCTAGAGCGCTTTCTTCATAGAGTTCGTTCATCCTCTTTTCCTTTTCGAAAAGATCCTCATAAACGCCATAGAGATATTGGTGAACGGGCATGTCTTGAGCGACCTTAAGCTGCTGGTCCAAATAGGAATGGGTGACTCCGTTTTCCCAAATGACCTGACCTTTGTCTGCCTTAAGCTCGCCGACGATGATGTTCAAAATCGTGGTCTTGCCAGAGCCATTGCTTCCGACTAAGCAGCAATGCTCTCCGCTATTGACCTTGAAAGAGACTTTCTTGTAGAGCTCTTTGTCACTGTAATTGAATTCGATGTCCTTTAATTCGACGAGTGCCATGATGACAAATATACCATAGGGAGATAACAAAAAAAGTGCTTAAGCACTTATTTGTTTTTTGAGCGGATGGCCTTTATCCTTTCTTTCCATCGTTTCTTCAAATCCTCGAATCGTTCATCCGCGGACTCCTTGATGGCCTTAAGTTGAGTGGCCAAATGGATTGAATAGGCAAAATCGACCGCCATTGCACCGATGACGATGCCGATGAAATACGTATAGATGAGGTTATCGCTTAGCCAGCTGATTCCCTCAACGAGAATCGGATTCAAAAGGAAATAATAGAGGGAGCCAACGGCAAGCCAGGCAAGAGAGAAGATCGGGCAAACGATTCCCATGATGTTTCCTTTGCGGTTTGAATAATCCCATAGCTTGACCCCAAAGCCTTTTATGAAGATCAAACCAGCGATGAATTCGACCAAGGTCATTGAGACACCGATTAAGAGAATGCGGACAATGACGTCAACGATTTCGTTGGGTATTCCTAAAGGGATGTTGCTAATGCCATATAGGAAAGCGACCCCAAATCCATAAATAGGTAAATAAGGTCCGGTTAAGAAGCCTGGGTTCATCCATTTCTTTTGGGAAACAAACCTGCGGAAGAAGAGTTCAAGCACCCAACCAAAGAGTGAGCCGATGACAAATAATGTCGAAAGGATAACGATGTGTTTCATAGTCTATCTTCAAAAATTCCTGTCAAAACTATTATAAATCCTTAAAAAGAAAAAAGTTCGACAACGATCTGTCGAACCATTTTTTAAGTTGGTGCGGGAAATCAGACTTGAACTGACACGGGTTGCCCCATACGCCCCTCAAACGTACGCGTCTACCA
>JAILRR010000021.1 GCA_024698065.1 Bacilli bacterium | reverse complement strand
GATTGGCCCTCAACAAAATCCAAAGAGTTTTAAAGACCCTCATGGAAGGTCTTGAAGAAGAACACAAATTATTTGATGATGTGCCTGATAGCCTGATTTCAGCACTCGAATCTTTAGGCACAAAACAAAGGTCTTTGGATAAAGAAAAACACGCCCCATACCCATCTGAATACCGCGAATTCTCGAGAGAATGTCACGCGTTCACATCGATTTACGAAGGCTATTCGGAACATCTTACTTGCTACGCCGAGAAGAAGGGTGATGACTTCATTTTTAGAATTTATTGCCCAGACCCGGCTCCGTTGCTAAGCGAATCTCTTAAGAAGGTCAAAGGGCATGTCTTATTCAGCGCGACCCTTTCACCAATCGAATACTACATGAACGCGATCGAAGGAGAGGAGGGCAAACCTTACCTCTTATTGCCGTCACCATTCCCTCCGAAGAACTTCAAGATCATCGTCGCTCCAAGCGTCTCTACTAGATACAAAGACAGGGCGAAAAACTACGATGAAGTCGCTAAATATCTAGAAACCTTTGTCTCAGGAAAGAAAGGCAATTACTTCGTATTTTTCCCGTCATATGAGTATCTTGAGAACATCAAAGACAAACTCTCGTTTAAGAACGCTCATGTCTATGTCCAAGAGAGGAACATGACAAACGACGAGAAGCAGGAGTTTCTTGAGCATTTCCGTAAGAGCCCAAAGAAAACGCACATCGGCCTTTTGATCATGGGCGGCTCTTTCAGCGAAGGCATTGATATGGTTGATGATCGCTTAATAGGCGTAGCTATCGTTGGAATCGGTTTGCCTCAGCTTTCGTATGAAAGAGACCTTATAAGAGATTATTACGATTCCAAGAACGGTAATGGTTTCGACTATTCCTATAAGAATCCAGGCCTCAACAAAGTTATGCAGGCCATGGGCAGATTAATTAGAAGCGAAAGCGACAAAGGCGTCGCCCTTTTGATAGATGATCGTTACCTCCAAAACGAGTACCGAATGGTCTTAGAGCGTTCCTATAGCGGATATGAGGTGGCTTTCTCACCAGAAGAAGTGAAAGAGTCGTTAGATAGTTTCTTCCCTAAAGGAAAGAAATAAATTATAATTCTTCGAGTCAATTATGCCGTTCAACAAAAAGTACATCAGAAACTTCTGCGTCATCGCCCATATCGACCATGGCAAGAGCACTATCTGCGACCGCATCCTTGAAAGCACCGGAGCGGTTGAGAAGCGCAATCTTTCATCACAGATGCTCGATGATATGGAACTTGAGCAAGAACGTGGTATCACAATCAAACTCAATGCCGTCACCGTGACTTTCAAGTCAAAGGACGGAAATGAATATGTTTTCAATCTTATCGACACTCCTGGGCACGTGGACTTCACATACGAAGTTTCCAGAAGCTTAGCGGCTTGTGAAGGTGCCATCTTGGTCGTCGACGCAACGCAAGGCGTGCAGGCTCAGACGCTTGCGAACGTCTATCTTGCCGTCGATAACGATCTCATGATCATTCCGGTAATTAACAAGATCGATTTGCCAAGTGCCGATATCGCATTAGCTAAACAAGAGATTGAAACAAAGATTGGTCTTTCGACGAATGATGTTGTCTGCGTCAGTGGAAAAACTGGGGCCGGCATCGACGAAATGCTGGAGAAAGTAGTGGAGCTCGTTCCGCCTCCAAGCGGCGATAGCGAAAGCCCTCTCGAAGCCTTAATCTTTGATTCTTATTACGATTCCTACCGCGGCGTCGTCGTTTTGATCCGTGTCAAAAACGGCCGCGTCAAAGTGGGCGATAAAATCCGCCTTATGCAAAGCGGAAAGACCTACACAGTCACTGAGGTTGGCATCCGTACTCCTAAAGAACTATCAACCGGTGTTCTCGAGTGTGGTGAAGTCGGTTATTTGACCGCAACAATCAAAGACATCAAAGATGTTTTCCCAGGTGAGACCGTCACTTTAGAGAATAAACCTGCCAAAGAACCATTACCTGGTTATCGCAAGATCATGCCTATGGTCTACTGCGGTCTTTATCCTGTCGATTCCCAGAAATATGGCGACCTTAAGGACGCTTTGGAAAAGCTTACTTTGAACGACGCTTCTTTGGTTTATGAACCAGAGAGTTCGAAAGCCCTAGGCTTTGGCTTCCGTGCCGGTTTCCTTGGTCTTCTCCATATGGACGTCATTCAGGAAAGACTTGAAAGGGAATATAACCTTAACCTCATCCTTACCGCACCATCCGTCAAATATAGGGTCAACCTCACTAACGGCGAGGTTTTGACCATCGATAACCCAAGCGAAATGCCAGAGCCATCGAAGATTTCCTCTATTGAGGAACCTTATGTTATGGCTTCGATCATGACGCCAAAAGACTATGTCGGCGCCATAATGCAGCTCTGCCAAGACAAACGCGGAATCTACCAAGACCTTATCTATTTTGATGACACGAGAGAGACCCTCAAGTACCTTATCCCTCTTAGTGAGATCATCTTCAATTTCTTCGACCGCCTTAAGAGCGTTTCCCGCGGTTACGCCTCCCTTGACTACACCCTCGACGGTTTCAGGCCGAGCGACTTAGCCAAGATGGATATCTACCTTAATGGAGACCCAATCGATGCTTT
>JAILRR010000052.1 GCA_024698065.1 Bacilli bacterium | reverse complement strand
GTCGTTAACAATCTTTGGGTCATGAGGCAAATATGGAAGGCCTAGATAAACATGGGCAAATGGTTTTGTGTACTCGGCGATTTTTAAAGCGAGGTCTTTACTCGACTCCTGATAACGGGTCTCAAAGAGGGTTGGTTCCATCGTATAGACGAGAAGTAGGCCCATCGACCTTTCTTTGATTGCTGGGAAAGTCAGTTTCTTTTCGCTTGCGAGTTTCGTAAGGTGGAGGAGGTTACGGTACCCAGCTTCGTTTTCGACAAAGATGGTGAATGTTCCTTCTTCAACGATGGCGTCCATGCCATAAATAGGGGTGACACCGGCATCCTTGCAAGCGTGCTCAAAAGGGGCAAAGCCAGAAAGGGATCCATCATCGGTGATACCGACTTTGGAGAACCCGTATTTTTTCGCCAAAAGAGGAACCCTTTGGGCAGGCAAAGCGCTCTTAAGATAAGAAAACCCTGTATAGATATGAAGCGGAACGAAACTCATCACACAATTATAGACCGATTAGGTTCCCTTAGGGAACAGGCGATAAGTCAATTTGAGCGAACCTATCAATAATGCTAAAATCCTTCTTATGAGATTTGTTTCATTCAACGTCAATGGCCTTCGCGCCATCCTCAAGAAGGATTTTCTTTCCGATTTCAAAAAACTCGATGCAGATATCTTCGTCATCGAAGAGACCAAATACACCGATAACCCAAAAGAAGAATTCCCTTTTCTTCCTCAAGGATATTTCGCTTATCAAAGGACATCCCAAGTCCGTAAAGGATATAGTGGAGTGGCTGTATATTCGAGGAAAGAACCTTTGAGTGTTCACTACGGATTACTTAACAACAAATACGATGAAGAAGGCAGAGTCATCACTCTTGAATTCGAAGACTTTTATTTCGTTGGAGCCTATGTTCCTAACTCAGGCGAAGAACTTAAAAGATTAGGATTCAGAACCGAATACGAGAGGGATTTGCTGGAGTATTTCGAAGAATTAGAGAAGAAAAAGCCTATTGTTTACACAGGCGATTTGAACGTTGCTCACAATGAGATCGACCTTAAGAACCCTGATGCAAATCACCATAATCCCGGCTTCACCGATGAAGAGAGAAGCATGTTCTCCAAACTCCTTTCGAAAGGGTATGTCGATACCTTCCGTTACCTTCATCCGAGCGATGTCAAATACTCTTGGTGGTCATACCGTTTCAACTCAAGAGCGAAAGGCATTGGCTGGAGAATCGACTACTTCATCGTCAGTGAATCTCTTCTCCCTCGCGTCAAAAAATCAGAGATCGTTAATGAGATAATGGGCAGCGACCATTGCCCTGTTCTTTTGGAAATGGAATAGTATAGGAATATGGCAAACCAAAAAAATAGCAGACCAGGATTCGATTATTATTTCGTCAGGCATAGAGAATACGCGAAAGCTTTGAAAGAGGCTGACGAGTATTACAAGAACGGATGGACCTTGACGAGATGGGATTATGAGCCGACCACAATGACTTTCGTCTTTTTGTTACAAAGACCAAAGGATTACGTCCAACCTGACGCTACCGAAGAAGCTGAGAAGAAATAGCACGGGAATAGCTTAAAGCGTTGTTTTCAAGCCTTTTAAGTTATAAGGCGCTAACCTTGACAAAAAGCTACCCAAAACCCAAACTAATACAAACGTAAAAAGAGGTCCAAGAAATGCCTATCACTCATGAATCCGCCGAAGACTATCTTGAGAGAATTCTGATCCTTCAAGAAGAAAGAGGCGACAAAGAAGTCAGGGCAGTCGACATTGCCAAAAGCTTTTCTTATAGCAAGCCAAGCGTCTCCATTGCCATGAAGAAGCTTGAGAACGGCGGCTTTGTTGAGCTTGGCCCAAAACAGCAGCTCTACCTCACGCCAAAAGGCTTAGAGATCGCCGAGAAGATGTATGAGAGGCACAAAATCCTCAGCAAGATCTTCATCGATCTCGGAGTGGACGAGAAAGTTGCCTTGCGGGATGCTTGCAAGATCGAGCACGATCTCTCCGAAGAGACATTCGAAGCAATAAAACATTACGTTTCTAAGAAAAACTAAGGCCAGGGAAAAAGAAAACCCCGGCCTTTCTTGAAGACCAGGGGAAGAAGAACTATCTTTTCCTACATCTTTTTCGTGGCTTGAGGTCGCATTCGTCGCCTTCACAACAGAAGAAGACCTCACCATCGATAACGCAAGAGAAACAGTCCTTCTTTTTTCTTTTGCTGTTTCCTTTCATAAGAAATCACTTTCTATATGTGTCAACCATGCTTGACTCCATCATTATGGGGTGAGGTCTTTTCAAAATAAAACGATATGCTCAAATTTAAATAATTTGTCTTTTTCCTACACTTGGTCTAGTATTAACCTATATAGAAGCCTATTCACCGACCTTTTCGGTCGCTAAAGGAAACTTATGAATAAACCTCTCAGCAAAAAAGCTCTTATTATCATCGCGGCGATTGAAGTGGTCGTGATCATCTTCTGCTTGGTTGTTTCGATTTGGGTTATGGTCACCATCGATCCAAACGCCAATCCAAAACAGAATCTCGATCTCAATGGTCCGTTCATCGGCACCCTTCAGAACAATTCAATCCTCTTTGCCTTAACGATAGTTCTCCCTCTCTTCCTTATCTTCGTCGTTGATGGTGTTTACCTCATCATTTACGCGACCAAGAGAGAATCGATGCTCAGTGACGAAGAGAAGAATGACCTTCTCGAAGAAGCCAAGAGACAGGCTAGAGAAGAAGCTCTCGCCGAGATCAGAAATCAGGCTAAGAAGAAAGAAGAAGAGAAGTAGTTCTCAAAAGAAAATCATAACCGGTCAGACGACCGGTTTTCTTTTTGTGGTAGCGCGCACCCACGCGCGAGAAGAAGCGTAACAGCCTCTTAGAGGCTCTTCGTTCAATGAGACAGGTATTTCCTTAAGGAAAAGACAATCGCTTAGATAAAGCGGTTCTGCTGCGTGTTATCCCTTGGTGGAGGACCTTTCCTTCCACGCTTCCTTTCTTAATAAGAAAAAGGCATAAGAAAAAGCCCTCCCGTGAGGGAAGGCTAAATCAGTTAATGATTTGCTTAGAAAGCGATGAGTGGGAGGTTGACGTTAATCATGCCATTCTCTGGGGAGTTGACGAATGAACCTTCTGGTTTGCTATCGGTGTTGCCGCTCGTACCTTCAAGCCAGATGGTGACGGTGATGGTCGTGGACTGTCCAGCAGAAACGGTGGTGATGAAGTTGCTGGCTTTCTTTTCAGCATCTGTGCTGAAGGCTGGGGCACTAGATCTGACGGCCTTGTTGGTGTTGTCTAAACCGGCAAGGACATTGGAATTGACGGTAGCGGTGAGCTGGCTTAAATCCCAACCATCATTTGGAGTGGCGGTGGTGCCATCAAGACGGCAGTTTGCGGTACCGGCGAAGGTGGAATCGATGCCTTTGTTATTGGTGGTTGGATCTTTCTGAAGGATCAACTTAGTGGCGTTGTTCTCAACGAAAGCAATACGGGTGAGGTTCGCAGCGTAGGTATCTGGTGAAGTGGCGCCGGAATCGATTGGGTCGATGCTTGGTCTGTCAAGGAAGACATTGAGCTCGGCGGAACCGGTGGCTTTAAGATTCATCGTGAACTGGATGTAACCGGTGCTTGGGTTGGCGGTGATTGCAGTAGCAAATTTGCCTTCTCCGCTGGCGGTCCAGACTGGTTTGTAGACGTTGATGCCATCGACAGAGGAAACGTCGGTTAAAGCGGCGTATGGAGCGTAGGTGAAGGAAACGACAGCGCCTTCAGCTTGCTGATCGAGGGTGACGGTCTTGGTTCTCTCTGCCCAGGTGACGGTGCCAGAGTAAGCAACATTGTTAACTTTGACGGTTGGGGTGGCGCTTGGATACTGATCAAGGGTGAAGACGGTCTGGTTTGCGGTAGCGGTGACATAGTCAGTAACGTTTTCGCTAGCGACAGCGCCGACGAGGTTGATGTCGCCTTCTTTTGAGGCACCTTCGCCAACGACGTCAGTGCAGCCTTTGACGGCACTTCCGAGAGTGACGGAAAGAGCGCTGCTCTTGCTGTAGACACCGATATTGGAGATGTCGATATCGGCAGATTTAGTGGTGGTGAACCAGGCGAAGCCACTGATAGCGGTAGCACCGGCTGAGACGCCAAGCATGGAAGCTAAGGCAAGGATCATTTTGGATTTCTTTGTCATTTTGGTTTTCTCCTTATTAATGATTTGTTTTTGAACTCGGGTAACCGGTTTCTATTAAGCGCCAAAGGCGACAATTGGGAGGCTGACGTTGATTTCACCGCCGATAGGATCGCTGTTGTTTCCTTTGTCATCGACGTGTGAGGTTCCTTCGAGCCAGATGGCAACGGTGATGGTGACAGGGGCTGCGGAGGTGACATCGCCAAGATACATGTGTTCTGCATCGGCGGTTGGGGCAGAGCTACGGATGCTGTAGTTCTCGGTGGTTGGGACGTAGAGATTCTCGCAAGCATCAAGGGCATCGGCGACGGTGTAATCGCCATCGGTGGTGTTGGCGTTCTTGCCATTGCCATCGATGTTCTCGACCTTATCTTGGGAGAGTCCTTTGCTGTATTCAGCGGAGACGTTGTTGCCAAGGGTGAGGATATTGGCTCCTGCCTTTGAGAAGGCAACACGGCTGACGGCTGCGGCTTCGACATCATCGGCTTCGGAACTGCTCTTGGCGGTGATGGTTGGACGGTCAAGGAAGATCTTGAGGGAACCGGTGCTTGGAGCGGCAAAGACTAAATCAAAGCTGATGTATTGCTCGCCTGCGACCGCGGCTGGGATCTTGGTGGCCTTTTTGCCTTCGGCGGCAACCTGCCAGGTTGGATCATAGACGTGAACACCATCGGTGGAGCTGACGTCAGTTAAGGCAGCGCTGTCGCAATAAGCGAAGACGATCTTGGAGCCGTTAGCTGGGGCAGTGGTGAAGGTGACGGTCTTGGTGCCAGCGTCATAGGTGGCGGTGGAATCTAAGACACCATCAACATAGGCGGATGGGGTGGCACCAGCAACTGGGCTGCCAGTAAGGGTGAAGGCAGTCTTGCTGCCATCGCCAGTGGCCATCTCGTTGAACTTGGTGGTATCCTTGGCGGCTTCGAGGTTGAAGTCGTTAGCGGCGGCGTTGGTTCTGTTGACACCATGGAGGTTGTTAACGGTGACGCTGAGGGATGGGTTGTTGTTGTAGATGCCAATGTTGGTGACATCGATAGAAGCAGTCTTGGTGGTGACGAACCAGGCAAAGCCGGAAACGGCAGTGGCACCAGCGGTGACACCGAGGAGTGAGGCTAAGCCAAGTATCATTTTGGATCTATTTTTCATTTTGTCGGAATCCTTTCTTGAAGCTGAAACGACAAAAGCCCAGCTTCAATTGTCTGGGTTCTGATGGATTTTTTCTTTACCGTCGGAGTGATCGTCCGACCATCCTTTCCAAGGAACAACGGGCAAGTTGTTTTGACTCCTTTTCGGGGACACCAATAGTTTATGGAATGGATGGATTCTTTGCAAGCGGAACACACTCAAAAAGTTTGCAAATAGTGGAAAACACACGATACTGCCTAACAAAAACAATCATACAAAAATTTTACAAATTCTGACAAAACGAAGAAATAACTCTTGATCATCACTTGGTTGTCCCATAAAAGCGGTGTGATGAACGGTATCTTAAAAAGGAACTGTGTGCGCGCGCCCTCGACGGGAAGAAGAAGACCTAATCGCTATAAACCGTCCAAAACGAACCCCACGTAGATGTAAACGCTTTCAGACACGAAAAAGTGAGTGCGTAGTTCTTGACATTGTAAAAAACCTCACATAATATATGCGTGTATAGCAAACCCATGGAAACATGGCGACGCAAAGCTACAGGGCCTCGCAATCTATGCGTGGTAGCCAGTTGCCTGGAATTCAGAACGCTAGATTCAGTGGGCAACTGGGTCGATGAGAGTGAATATCCAGAACCTTCTGCTCGTGCCCTGGAACGCAAAGTGATTCTGATGGTAGGCGAAAGCCTTGTCCCGGCGGCGCAAGAAAGAAGTAGCGCCGTTTTTCTTTCGTCATCATCTGAGAAACAATCTCTTAAACAAAACCTTTGGTTCCATCCACGTGGTTCTAGAGGCAAGAGACTTTCCAAGGAGGTCATGGTTTGGAGCAGATAGAGCCTATTCAAACAGCTACCCTCGATAGTGGTAATGACAACAAACTCAAGCTAGTCGAACCTCATAAGCCTGAGTATCTTGTCCGCAAGCGCAGAAGACGCATCGCCGCTATCATTTTAGGCGTGTCTATGAGTATTCTCGCCGTCCTTATCATCATCGCCCTTTTGGGACGCAATTTCGGTAGTTTCACCGTCAAGCTTGAGCAAGTGAAAAATGAGCTCTCTCTTGGCGATTCCCTCACCGCAGGTGGGTCTGGTACGACTTTGAAGACGAACACGACCTATCTCATGGCCGGTGGTTATGAGTGCAACACCCCTATGTGCGCCGATGATCTTGCCGAGGAGGATTTCCTTGATGCCGACATCACCGATGACAGCGTCATCCTTCCAAGAAGGCAACAGGTTTATGATCCGACCGAGTACAATCAGGACTATAGCTTCAAGTACACCTTCTACCTCCGTAACAGTTCCCCATCAGAAGTGGCGAAAGCCAATTATTACATCGACTTCACAAGTATCACCGAACCAACCAATGTGAACGCCAGCTGCTCGATTGAGGATATCGTCAGAGTCAGAGTCTATGACTCTCACTATGAAGACGAAACCCTTGAACACAGCATGGTGGGTACCTACGCCCGCAAGGCGAGGAACTTCTCGGACAATGGCTCCAACAATGAGCTCATCACCGGAACCCCAGATGGCGCCACCCATGGTTACAAGGCGAAGAATGCCGAAAACAAAGGATATTGCACGAATTTCCTTAACGACGATGGAAGCGATCCGTTAGGCATGATCGTCATGAAGAATGAGACTAATCTCCAGCCTCGTGAGATCAGACGTTTCACCATCGTTATCTGGCTTGAAGGCTTTGACAATGACTGCGCTGGCGAGAACCCAGTCGGTTCCGCTTTGACGATGGCCATGCACTTCACCAGTGAGTCTTTGACTCAATCCTGGGCCAAAGAAAGCACCCCAACAGCAGAAAACACTGATAGTGTTTCAGAATAATTGACGGAGGATTTTGTTTACGCGCGTACGTAGAGTGAAAAAAATTGGCGTCAGGCAAAGCAGCCTTCTTTGGGCTGGGCTTGCCCTTTTTTCGCTTACTCTCAGCGCCTTCGTCACCTCGACCATCGCCTGGTTCAGCGTCTCTGACTTCCTTACCGTTGGCAACATCAAAGTAGGGGTCACAAACCACGACATCCGCATCGGAACGAGAAACAGCGCCGGTGACATCGTCTTCGAGCTTGATGACATCGTCACCAATGACGAACAGTTCTTCCTTTCCCCGGTGTCGAGCATGTTCCAGGACAATAGCCGATACATGCAAAGCGCCTTCCCAACCCTCTCGAGCGAATACCCATCGGAAAAAGGTCATCGCGAGACGGGGAACGCCACAAGCGGATTCTTCCAAAAAGAGATCTTCCTTACTAGCGACGTCGGCACTTACGTCTATCTTGACGAAAGCACGAAAGTGTCGGCCAATCGTTCTTTGAACGAAATCACCGCTGTTCAGACTGGTCTCTTCGTCGATGAACTCAACAAAGTGGAGGAGGCCATCCGCGTCTCTTTCTATAGCGAAGAAGGCTATTACATCTACGAACCTAACGTCACTACCTCAAGCAAGACCAAATTAGGCGGCCTTCTCGATGTCAACGTCTATGACAATTACATCGATTACAATTCTTCTAATGAAGAAGTATTGTATGGGGACTATAATGAAGACGCTACGTTGTTCTATGAAGACGCCGTCGATTATGATGTCATCCATCATGAATACGACCACGCCAAACCGGGCGTCGGAGGCAAAACGAAAGCCGGCATCAAGCACCTTGATCTTGAGAGGTCGGTAAACGAAGGAAACCTTAGAATCAAAGAAGAGGAAACCTACGCTCTTTCCGATTTGCTTTATCAAAACCAGTATCTGGCTTATATCGCCCCAAATGAGGTTAAGCGCATTGTCCTTACCATCTACCTTGAAGGCTGGGATAAGGAATGCTCGAACGACCTCATCAATTCGGCTTTCAATGCCAGCATCTCATTCATGGGTGAGCACCGCAGCGTGCCTCTCACCGACTAACACCATCAAAGAGGAGAGAAATAATGGAAAACTATTTCAATTACCTTCGTGAAATGGTCATCGCCGTCCTTAGCAATTTCGGCAGATGGCTCAATATGCGCTGGGCCGTCCCGTGGGCGCCAGTACCAGATGACTTTGCCCGCTATGGAATCATCTTCGACAACTTTGTTGAAGGATTCGGTTTCTGGGGTTGGTTCTTCTTCGTCCTCTTTGCCATTTTCTTCGTAGCCGCAATAGGCGCACTCGTTTTCCTCATCTATTGGCTCTTAAGAAAATACATCAAGTTCTACCGCACCGAAATCGATAGGGAAAGGTTACGTGAAGAAGTCCAGAACCTTCAGATCGAGCTTTATAACGCCACCCAAGAGAAGAACAGAATCCTTGGCCTCCAGCTCGATTCCCTTGGTATTTCTCCATCTGAATCCATCCAAATGGGTTCTTCTTCCGCTATGCCTCAAACCGAAGAAGGCGAAGAAGCAGAGGAAGTCACTGCTTCAGGAGAAAAGGATGTCAGATTCCCTCGTCTTATCGCCGTCGACGAGAAGTATGCCGAAATCTCAACCCACGTTGAGCTTCCCAGTGACGCGACAGACATCTCCCTTCAGGGAATCGTCGAAAGATTCAGAAACTACGCAGCTTCCCAGCTTAAGCTCTATTACACCATCCCAGCCATGCGCGCTTTCTTTGCTAGCATGGGCACTGGCAAGATCATCATTCTCGAAGGTATCTCTGGTACAGGTAAAACCTCTTTGCCTTACGCTTTAGGCAAATTCTTCCAGAATAACTGCACGATCTGCTCCGTCCAGCCTTCTTGGAGAGACCGTTCCGAGCTTCTTGGCTTCTATAACGACTTCACGAAGAAATTCACCGAAACCGAATTCTTAAGAAGCATCTACGAATCCACTTTCCGTGAGGATGTGAACCTCATCGTCCTCGATGAGATGAACATCGCCCGTATCGAGTACTACTTCGCTGAGTTCCTTTCCATCATGGAAATGCCTAACCCATCGGCCTGGAACATCGACCTCATCTCTTCCCCACAGAAAGATGACCCGAAACACCTTCACGATGGCAAACTCCTCATCCCTCAGAACGTTTGGTTCGTCGGTACCGCGAACAACGATGACTCGACCTTCACCATCACCGATAAGGTCTATGACCGTGCTATGTCGCTCTTCTTCGATAACAAGGGTATTGCTTTCGAGGCCCCATTCACCGAGCCTCTCCCTCTCCCATTCGAGTACTTGATGAAGCTCTATAGCGAAGCCAATAGCAACTTCCCAATCTCTGGCAAGACCCTTGAGAAATTCACTGAGCTCGATGACTTTGTCATCCAACATTTCAAGCTTGCCTTTGGTAACCGTATTCTCAAGCAGCTAAACGCTTTCGTTCCTTGCTACGTCGCCACAGGCGGCACCGAGCTTGAAGGTGTTGACTACATCTTCGCGACGAAGATCTTAAAGAAATTCGAATCACTCAACATCGCTCACTTACGCGATGACCTCATTGAACTCGACGCCAAACTCACCAAACTCTTTGGCAAAGCCGAATTCAAGATGTCCAAAGCCAAGATCGCTGGCTTCCTTAAGGATGTTGGCTAGTCTTGAAATCCAAAATCATCAACTCTCTTTTTAAACAATGGCGAAAAAGGAAAAAGACACCGCAAAACTGACTCGCGTTCATGCTGACTACATGAAGAAGATGGGTTCCCTCATGAAGGGAAGCCTTCCTTTCAAGTCGTTCGTGAACGCCATCAAGAAAACCGGTGAGAATAGCGTTTTCCAGCGTAACCGCCACGAGAACAAGACCTATGATGACAAGTGGGTCACCGAGCTTGATGTCGGCTTTGACGCCATTGATCGCATCATCGCCCATCCTCGTACCTTCATCAAGGAGACCCAGGATCTTGTTTTAGCGGGTCAAGCCAAACGTATCAATTCGACATCCATCCGCCATCTTGCGTCACATACCCGTTATATCCATGGCTTCAACAAAGAAGGCCAGATTGTCCCTGAACGCATTCTTTCGATCGGCAGCGATGTCGATATGGCCATCTATGAGAACCGCGTTTTGATGTCTCTCATCCAGCGTCTTACTTTCTTCGTTGAAAAACGTGTCCAGTTCATCTCCGATAAGGGCGAGACCCGTAACTCCGACGTTCTTTTCATCCATTCCAAGACCGAGATCGATGGAGTCCGTTACGAGGTCGATAACCGCATCAAGATCTCAATCGAGTCTGACGATAAAGGCGAATATGAGAAGAACAAGATGCTTCTTGAACGTATCAAGAGCCTCTCTGATCGCGTGAATTTCTACATCAAATCGCCATTCATGGAAGAGATGAAAGAAGCCAAGAGCGTTCACTCTCCTCTTCAGATGACGAACCTTCTCCTTAAGAACCCTGACTACCACAAGGTCGCAGTCCTTTGGAAGTTCATCGATTCATATACCAAGCTCGGCATCTCTTTCGATATCGAGGAGAAGAAGGGGGAATTCGATGATGACTATTTCGATGAGGTTTATGGTTTGACCGCTGCTTCAATGGCCACTCTCCATACCCATCTCATCGATAACCGCAAAGTGAAGACCAAAGAAAGCGAGAAAGAGGCCGCCAAATCCTTGACCAAACACTTCGAGCCGAAAGTCATGCTTTCTCTTGAAGACGAGACCTTCCTTTCCCATAAGTTCCGCTATGACCAGTTCCCAGAGCATAGATCTCTCCTAGTGACCCCGGATAGGGATCCTGAGGAGAAAGATTTCGCTTGGACTCCAGAAGAAACCAAAGCCTTCAAAGAAAGCGACAACGAATATCTGACCGCTGAGATGCTCACCGCCAAAGAGCTCCGTGAGCAAGCTGAAGATGAGAGAAGTTTCATGGACCAAGAGGCCATCATCGCTGAGATGGAACGCCGCAAAGCCGAAGAGAAGCAACTCGAAGAAGAACGCGCTGCCGCCGAAGCCAAACGCCAAGAAGAAGAAGCACGAAGACTCCGCGAACTCGAAGAAAAGATCAGAATCGAGACGGAAATCCGCCTTGCTAGAGAGAATGAGCTCCTTATTGAGGCTCGTGAGAGAATCATGGCCCTCGCTAGGGAAGATGCCCCAGTCGACGAGGCCATCGCCGATGAGCTTGCTAAGAGTAGGCCAGTAGTGGAAAAGCCAGTTATTGAAGAACCTCAAGAAGAGGTGAATATGCACGCTCTTAGTGACCTCATTGTGGGACCAGCTCCTATCGCCACCTACGAAGATAAGAGTGGTGCCGAAGCCATTGAAGCCCTTCTCAAAGAGAAAGAAAAACAAGCCCAGAAGATCGCTTTCCTAGAGGAAAGACTCAAAGAAGAGGAAGGGAACAAGGAGAGAATTGCAGAGCTTGAAGAAGCCCTCCTCGCCAAAAAGGAAATCGCCGAGATCAAAGAAGAGAAGAAAGGCCCAGAAGTCGTCAAGATCCGTAGGGGTTATTCCCGTTTCGCGCTTGATGTCGGAAGCCTCAAGACTGATCCGTTCGGCCAGATTTCTTTCGTTGGCGGTTCTCGTCATGAGGAAGCCCCAAAAGAGACCCCAAAGGTCCTTAGAGGCATCAAGGTCATGAAAGATAGCGCTCCAAAAGAAGAGCCAAAGAAAGAGCCAACCAAAAAGCAGAATAATGCCTCAGCGAAGGTTTTCCGTATCAAAAAGGCCAAATAGAGATGGAAGAGACGAAGAAGAAAAAGAAAATCGGTTCGAAGATCGTGGACGTGATTCTTGGCGCCCTCATCCTTTTGATATTGGGCCTTCAGATCGACATGTTCATCACCAAGAGCAATAACTATGGAATCCCATCTTTGTTCGGTTATAGCTTCATGGAAGTTCTCACCGACTCAATGGAAGGGGAAGCTTCCGATTCCTTTGGCGCTGGCGAAGGCGTCGTCATCCAGAAGAAAGACGTCAATGAAGTGAAAGCAGGGGATGTCATCGCTTTCTATAGTGAGGCCATCGGGTATTGCGTCTCTCACCGCGTCATCGAGAAAGTCGAATCCCCAAAAGCGGCTAATGAACCTGGCTCTTTTGAGGTCAGCAGCGCTTTCGAATATAGCCTCGATAACGGCACCACCTGGCTAAGTGGCGGAAATAAAGTCTCCTTAGAAGGTGGCAAAACCTTCTTGAGCCGTTCAAAGGAGGACAAGGAGAATTCCTTGGCCCATACAATGCCAGCCTATAAAGGCGCTTTCGAGATGACTTTCTACACCTGCGGCGACAACCTTAACGCCGAATGGTACACCAAAACGACAGGTAAAGCGGTTGAATCGACATACCGCGATGTCGTCCCATCCGAATTCTATGTTGGTTCCGTCATCAGCCATAGCCATTTCTTTGGAGGTGTTCTCCATACCGTCCAAAGCATTTGGTTTGTCCCAGTCGCCATCCTCGTCCCAATCCTCATCATCGGCACGATGACGACCATCGACTTCATCAAAGAATACCGCGAAGAGAAAAAGAAAGAAGAAGAGGAACTAAACGCCGAGATGATCAAAGAAGGCATTGATCCTAATGACGAGAAAGCCGTTTTGGTCTTCAAAGAGAAAGCCATGATGCGAAGAGAGGTCGAAAAAGAGATGGCCATCATGAAAGATGAGCAGAAAGCCCTTTTCATGGAAGAATACAAAAAAGCCAAGGAAGAACTTGCTAAATCCGAGGAATTAGAGAGGATCAAAGCCGAGGAAAAAGCGAGGATCCTCGCTGAATACGCTAAGGAAGGAGAAGCCAAATGAAACGTTTGCTAAGCCTTTTCGCCTATCGCTTCCCATATAAGACCCATCAAAGAAATATGTGGATCGTATATGGCCTCCTTTTCGCCGCCTCGGCCGCTTCACTCACCCTTTTCGCCATCCTTGCCTCTGGCATTATCCTCCCAGGCATCGTCTATTCGTTACTTGGCCTCTTCGTCTTTGACATCGTTCTTCTTATGGCCGCTCTCATGTATCAAGACATCCTTGCCACATCTAGAGCAGATCACTCGACTTCCAAAGAGAACTTCACCAAGGAGACATACGTCTATAACGAAATCGTCATGAAGCAGGTCTATTCGCACATGATGAGAAGGA
>JAILRR010000080.1 GCA_024698065.1 Bacilli bacterium | reverse complement strand
AGCGAAAACCGCTTGCACTTAGATAGTGAGTTTCATATAATACTACTCGCGCCACAAAAGGCGATGCAGGTGTAGTTCAATGGTAGAACATTACCTTGCCAAGGTAAATACACGGGTTCGATTCCCGCCACTTGCTCCATCTAACAATCAATCCCGACCAGTTCGGGATTTTTTGTTCCTTAAAGAAAAAGAAGGCCCTGTCGCAAGGGCCTTCTTTTATTGTCTAGGAACAAATATTAGTAGATGTAATTGTTGCCTTCATATAGTCCTTCTGGGAAGATATTGCTTCCTAATCCGCGCATCCAGAAGAAGAGAAGGAAGCCGAAGCAGATGCCACCGAAGAAAGCGATCGAGAATCTGATGATGTCATCGCTCCTGAATTTCGCTTTCCTTCTGATGACAAAGATGAAGATCCAGAAGAAAAGGGAGATGATGAAGAGGGCAACGAAGAAGATGAATTGGATGAAGCCAAAATAGCCGGTGTTAATGATGACCTCGCCCATTCCGGCAAAGCCAAGGAAGAAAGTCAAAGTCAACGTGTTGATGGCGCCAAATCTCTCTGAAATAACTGTCCCAAGGTGCTCGCTCTTGAGTTTTTTGAATTCGGTGAGGGCAAGGAAGTCAAGAAGGAGCCAGAAGGCGAGATGGATTGATAAGGCGATGAGGGCTCTATCCATGGTCAAGGCTTGACGGAGGTTATAATCGTCATTTGTGAAATATGGGAAATTGACATCGAGCAGATTGGTATAGAAAACCTCATTGTGGTAAAGCCAATTCGTTTCCGTGAAAGTCTCGTAAGCAACCCCTACTGGGTTATTGTGATAGCGATACCCATAAGGATAAAGCATCGGGGAAGTGATAAGCACCCAAAGCAAATATGGGAGAGAGTTGATGATAAGCACCATCACAAGAGCCTGGAAAGTGCTATTGGAAACGCTGACGGCGAATACCGACGAAAGATAAGTGATGATGGCGGCTAAAAGGAACACCGGCAAGATCTTCATGGAAACAAGGAAATCGGATGCGATTATAACCGTAGCCTTGCCGTCATAAACCATATAGCTTAGTCCGGCGCCAAGTAGGTATCCAACCGTGATGAGGGCAACGACGATAGCAAGTCCGAAGACGCCCTCAGTAAGGAAGGCCTGCGTTCTTGTCATCGGCATCGAGAGGATGATGTCGCTGCTGTTTTTGCTCCAGTAGCGGCTATGAAGGATAATCGGCAAAAGGCCAGACATGAAGATGCAGATGATACTAGTCACAAGAAGGAATGGCGGATAGCCAGCAAAAGATTTAAGTTGGCTGACGAAATAACCATTAACGACAAACGGAAGAATCGTGAGGAAGCCAATGAAAATCGAGGCGAAGGCGACGGCCGTTGGCCAGAAGCTCTTAAAGAGGTATTTAAAATATTTCTTGCTCATAACAGCTCCCTCTCCTTGTTATAGATGAAGGCCTCTTCGACCGTAAGATCGACGATATCCATCATAAGTGGATTGTATTTGGCGAAGAATTCGCGGATGTGGGCTTCGCTTTCCTCGGTGATCAAAGTGAGGAAGTGACCGTCCCTCTTGACCATGAGAGGATTGAGTAAAGAAACATCAAACGGGGCTTCCTCGGCGAAGGCAAGGCGCACTTTGTGCATGTTCTTGGCTGCCATGAACTCATCGCTGATCTGACCATTGTCGACAAGAGAATAGGAGTCACAGATGTCATCAAGCTCACGAAGCGAGTGAGAGGCGATGACAACCGTGGTCTCAGGATTCTTGTCCATAAGCTCGATGATGTCTTTTTTGAAAGCGTTCCTGCTATATGGGTCCAATCCATCGAAAGCCTCATCGATGAGGATGACATTCGCATGCGAGGCCAAGGCCGCGGCGAGATAGACCTTTCTTCTCATGCCTTTTGAGAAGGAATTGAGAGGCTTATCGTTGTCGACACGGTACTTGATGAGGTTTTTCTTGAACTCCTCTTGGGTGAAGGAATCGAAGAAAGATGAATAAAGGGTGATGAGGTCCTTGATGCGGGCGTTTTTGCCAAAGTAAGGCTCGTCGGCCAAAAAGAAGATCTTCTCCTTGGCTTTTGGGTTTTCGAAAGTTTCCTCGCCATCGAGGGTGATGCTGCCAGAGTCCGCTTTAAGGACGCCGGCAATAAGGCGAAGTAGGGTTGATTTGCCTGAGCCATTCTCGCCAACGAGTCCGTTGATGGAGCCGCTGTTGATCTTGGCGTTGCAATTCTTTATGACTATCTGACCATCATAGGATTTGGTCAGATTGGTAATCTCAATCATTGCTTTTCTCCTTTAAGTTTCTTTAATGCTTCTTCAATGTCCGAAAGGCTCGTACCACCAGCAATCAAGCCTTCTAGCGTCTTTTGGACATCGGGAGACGGTCCCTTCTCCTCCTCGCCTGCCACATAAATACCTTTCTTCGGAAGGCTCACCAAAAGGCCCTTCTCCGTCAAGGCAAGGTAAGCGCGCATAACGGTGTTAGGGTTGATGGCGAGAGACAAAGCGAGCTCACGCACGGAAGGAAGCTTCTCGTGTGGCTTCAAGACACCTTTCTGAATATAGAAGGTAATCTGCTCGACGATTTCCTCGAAGATTGGTTTTTGACCAGTGAAGTGAATCTGCATTAATTGTACCAACTGTACTAATTATCCCAAATACCTTCTCGAAAAAGCAATACCCCTAAAGAAAAAACCTGATTTCTCAGGTCTTTCTTTTTATAAAAGAATTATTCTTCTTTATTATCTTCTTCGTGGTCTTTCACAGTCGCTTCGGCGTCGTAAACGTTTAGGTCATCTGTATTATCCCGCATGAGGCTTTCCTCAGCCTGTTTCAAGGCCTCCTCATACTTTTTGGCATCCTCTTCCCCTATCTGGTTTGCGTACTTCAATTCCTCAAATGCCCTTCTTGCTAGGTCTAATGAAGCCTCAACGAAGACTCTCTTGTATTTTTTGAAGAGTAAGGTCATGACGAGCCTGTAATAAGGGATGGTCACCGCTAAAGGGATCATCATGAAGCCAACGCCGACGAGATTCATGAGAATCCCGATGTATGGATTATCTTTCAGCAAGAAATAACCGGTCACAGCTCCTCCGACATAGAAAACTAGGAGCAGGGCGTAAACCCACCAAGTGGCCTTAAAGAAGTCTTTGTTATAGCCTCTTCCTTTGCCACGGAGTGCCTCTTTGTATGCGCTATTGACGATGCGGGAATCTGGGGTGAGCATCGCGTCACGCATGAAGACGAGGAAGCTGGTGCGGCCAAAGAGATAGATGAGAGGCAAGATGAATCCGGCATCCATCGCGAAAGCCCCTAGTTTCGAGAAAGTGGACAAAGACACGGAATTGAGAAGGAAGTTATTCGCAGCCGCCGCATCCCCTGAAGCGAGGAGAGTATAAAGCTCATCAACCTCTTTCGTGAGGTTAGGGTCGAAGAAGCGTGAAAAGGTAACATAGAAAACGCTGAAGAGGAAATAGGCGCCAAGAGAGACGGCCAACGAGATCAAGACGTTCCTAAGGATTCTGAAAGAGCCAAAAAAGGATGGGCTGAAATATAATCCCGCCGTCCGGAAATAATCCTTTGCTCCAATCGTTCTCCCTTCTTCTTCAAGGAAAGAGCAGACAAGGACGGAGAAATAGAAAGGCAAAACAATCGAGCCAATGATCAAAACCGTTAGGAAAATCGTGCCAGACCCAACATAGGAAAGGACGAAATCGATCAGCCACACAAGCAGCATGATCATGAAGAAAAGCCCTAGGAATGGGGCGCTTTTCTTTAAAAGGGAGCCATAGCCCTTACGGGCGTCTTTGGCGATATCGATATCAGGAATCTTATTGTTCATTTTGCTTTGTTTTCTCTGAGAGATCGTGGATCTCATGGATGACGCGGTGAAGGTCATCTGGGTTGAATTCCTCCACTTCTTTCTTCTCGTAGCTCGTAATGATTTCCGAAAGCATGTTGTCAGGGACGAGCTGAACCTGGCCTTCGACGTTCTGGAAACGGTTGACGAAACAGTCGCTGTTGATGAGGACAATCCCGACAAGGAAGTTCACGGGTAACCCGCTCATCATGCTAAGGCGATTGACGATGTTCTTCGTCTCAATAAGAGGAGAATGGATTTCCTTCTTGAGGGTCTGCTTATGATCCTTGAGGTAGTAGATCCAATAGAAATCCTCAGCCTTTGCATTTATGGCCCCTTCGAAATAATGGTCCATGATGACATAGAGGAATTTGTCGCCGCCAAGAAGATGGTCAATAGTGACGATGGAGCCACCGCCCATATCGAACTTCACATTGTTGACGAGATAGAAGTCGCCATTGTCCGCGACTTTCCTGACGCTCTTATAGAAAGCCTCTTTTGGAAAACGACGGAATTTCCTTTTTCTCAAAGGGGTGTAGAAAAACCAAACGGCAAGTAATCCGATCACGAAGACGCTCACGACGATGTAGATGGTTAGTTTTACTTCAAATGGCATAGCTTTGGGAAATCGACTTGTTTATTGTAACAATAAATCAGATGCCTAAGCACCAAAAAGCATTTTTGTTTTTTATGTGGTTTGTCGAAAACTATTTGGATTCTTCTTCTTCGACGGAGACGTAAGCCATATCTTCTTCGAAGACACGCATGAAGGTATCTGGGGTGACTGGGGTGATATCGCCTTGGAAAGCGATGCCAATGCGTCCGGTCTCTTCAGAGACGATGATGGTAACGGCATCGGTATTCTCGGAGATGCCTAAGGCAGCCTGGTGACGGGAACCGTATTTGCCAGTGAGAGGCTTAGAGGTCGCGACGAAGAACACAGCGGCTCTGGCGATTTTGTCTTTTTTGATGATGACGGCGCCATCATGGAGAGGGGTGCCGACATAGAAGATGGTCTCAAGAAGCTCTGGGGTGACTGGAGCGTTCACATCGACGCCACGTTGTTTAACGACGGATGGGACTTTGCTTTCATCAAGAAGATCGTCCTTCTTCATGAAAGTGATAAGGCATCCGCGTTTCATCATCGACATATCGATGACGGCTTTGTAGATGGCTTTGTAGAGATCGTCGCGGTCAAAGACCATTTCAGGCTCAACTTTTCTTCTTTTGAAGAAGTCTTTCTTGAACATGCCATTTGCCATATTGGCACGGACGGTGTTGGCGTTGATGACGACCGCGCCAGAAACGATGATCACGAGGACAACGGCCGAAACAAGTCCCAAAAGAAGGAAATTCGGGATTGAGAAAGCAACGTAAATGCCGGCTTCAAGGATGATAGAAGCAGCAATGAAAACCGGGTGACGGCAGACGTATTTGAAAAGGAGGAAATCTCCTAAAGCAGTAAAAGCAAGGGCAACGATGAGAGCGACGATCCAATTGACGTCGTAAGTGAAATCTATAAAATTGAGCATTTTGTTTTCCGATTGATGAAATATTTACCGATATTTCTAATTTAGTTTAGCAAAGCGTTTCCTTATTGGAAAGTGGCTAATACCCCTTTTTATCAAGTTTTTTGTAAAAACAAACTACGCTTTGGTTTGTACATTCTGGCGCACTACCCTCAAGGGCACTGATTTGACTTGAAGAAAGGAAGCGATTTTCATATAGTATTTAGGCGCCATGCATCAGTAATTCAATGGTAGAATGGCAGCTTCCCAAGCTGCTCACACGGGTTCGATTCCCGCCTGGTGCTCCAATCTAGCTTTCAACGAAATGTCCGACAAAAAGGGCATTTTTTTCTTACTCCGTCCCACTGCTGCAGAATTTTTATAGTTTCGGTAACCTAAAAAATAGGTGCGTGCTATAATCCATTCTTGAGTTAGTTAGTTATCGCTAACTCTAATTCTTATTTCTAGATGATTCACATATAGAAGGCAGCCATTTTTTCGGCCGTTTTCCTGATATGTGGGAAAGGATAATATGGCAGAAAAAAGAAGAAAGCCTAGCGAGACGATGTCATACATCATGTCCCTCGTCCGCTACAAAAAGAAAATGTTCATCGCCTCGGTCATCCTGGCGATGCTCAATGCGATGCTCGTGATCGTGCCTTATATCATGCTTTCGGGAATCGGAAGCTTTGGAGGCATCATCAACAGAGTCGTTGAGGATACGCAAATCGGCAGAGCCTTCGACGCCTCCTTCTATTGGCCAAGGCTCGGAGTGATGATCGCCTGCGTCATTTTGGGACCTATCGCGAAATTCGTCTCCACCTCCATTTCACACGCAGCCACCTTCCACGCCCTCAAGAAAATGAGGATGGATATGGCTAAGAAGCTCTCGGAGATGCCTTTAGGCGATATCGAAAGACTCAATCCTGGCACCATCAAAGGCATCATGGTTGAGCGTGTTGATGCTTGCGAGAAGATTCTTGCTCACATCGTCCCAGAGGTCACTAGCGGAATCTTAGCCGCTCTCTTCCTCCTCACCCTCATGTTCATCGTCGATTGGAGGCTTGGACTTGCTTCCTTTGCCTGCGTCCTCGTCGGCATGGTCTTCTTCTCCTTCATGATGAAAGGCGCGACTAAATCCGCCCAATACTGCGTCAATAAGACCAACGAACTCAATAATGTCGCCATCGATTACATC
>JAILRR010000078.1 GCA_024698065.1 Bacilli bacterium | reverse complement strand
GATAACGACAAAGGGACATATCTCATCCTCGACATATCTGAAGATGGTGTGAAAGCCACGTTCAAAGAACTATAAACAACACAAAAAAAGAGCCGATTGGCTCTTTTATTTTTTGATTTTGAATCAAGCCTTAGTTAAGCTTGCCGAGTTCCTTCTGGAGGTGGGCTTTCTTACGAAGAGCGCTGTTGGTGCTGATAACGTTAGCCTGTCCGAGTTTGTCGAGAAGGGAAATGGCAGCGTTGACAAGCTTGGTAGCTTCTTCTTTGTTGCCAGCGGCGATAGCGGCCTCAGCCTTTTTGATGGCGGTGCGGGTCTCCGACTTAGCGGCGCTGTTGCGTTCGTTGTTCCTTCTACGAACCTCTAATCTCTTTTGTTCTGATTTAATGTTTGCCATGTTAGTTAGATTCCTTTTTTATGCGTGAGATATTCTACCTTCGCTCGCGCGTTTAAACAATACTTTTTGTTTTACTTATTTCCATTTTCCTTTCCGAGTTGTCCGGCAGCCTTTTTCTCGGTGAGGACTTCAAGGGCGAAATCGTTAACGTTAGCGAGTTTGCCATATAACTCAGTTGGAATGGTGATTGAGAAGTAGTTCTCGAGTTCCTGGATCATTTGGATGTAGGACATGGAGTCGCCGCCAAGCTCGACATTCCAGATGGCATCGTTAGAGATCTTGTAATCTGGAAGGAGGAGGGTTTTGGCGAAGATCTTCTTAACGGCTTTGACGGTGTCTTGGACATCTTTGTCGTCAAATCCTTCGAAGGACACTTCGGTTTTGACTCTGCCAGCGAAGTCCATGAAGTTCTCTGGATGTTCGGCGAAGTCTTTCTTGACGGCGAAGCGTTTGGCCTTCATCGAATTGGAGATCGGGATGCTCTTTTTGTAGACGTAGAACTCTGAGACTTTCTTGCCAGAAGGGATCTTGTCGTTGATATCGTCGAGCTTCTTTTTGATGTTAGGGAATTCTTCGCTTGCAACTTTGTTGCCAAGTTCGGCGATGAGGATGATTCTTTCGTCGATTCCGCGGCTATATCCGAAGACGCAGACATGCTCGATGCCTGGGATTGACTGGAAGTAGGTTTCGATTTCGTCAGGGAAGATGTTCTCGCCATTGGCGCCGATGATCGTGTCTTTGAGACGGCCTTTGATGTAAACGCGGCCATCTTCCTCGATTTCTGCGATGTCGCCAGTGGCCATGAAGCCATCTTCGTAGACGGCTTTTTTGCGGACGCCACCGATGATTTCTTCGCTGTGGAGGTATTCGCTCTTGATCATGAGCTCGCCTTGCTTCTGATTTGGGCCTTCTTTCTTTATTTTGTATTCGACTCCATAGAGCTGGTGGCCAATTGAACACTTAAGTCTGGTTTTGACGTCCTTAGAAAGTTCGACGGAGCAAATGCCGGCTTCGGTCATGCCAAATCCGTTATAGAGAGGATAGCCTACGCCATTGATGATCTTGCTGGTCTCGGCGTTAAGATATCCGCCACCGGAAATGCAGAACTGGACTTGGGAGCCAAAGATCTTTCTCTGAACGAACTTTGTGGCGTATTTGCTTGAGGCGATGATACCAGCTTCTTTGGAAGTGATTTCGCCATTGTTGAAAGCGATGATCTTCTTGAAGAGTTTCTCGGTTCTCTTGTTGGCCATTTCCATGGAACGGGTAAGGCCCTGGGCAACGGAATCCCAAACGAGCGGGACGGAGAAGATGTGGGTGCATTTTCCTTTTTTGCAAGCGGTTTTAAGGTCGCTTGAGCTCATGCCGGCTGGATAGACAAGTGTCTTTCCATAGAAGCTGTACCACATGAGAACGGCGCTGAAACCGAAGATGTGGTGGAGAGGAAGCATCGCTAAGATGCGGATGTTTCCTGGATGCATGATGGTGTTGCTCTCAACTGGCATGTTATGGGAAGCGATGATTTGCTCGCAGATGGCTTTGCCAGTCATGACCATCATCTTGATGTCGCCAGTGGTGCCACTGGAGCAGAACATTGCTTCGTCAGCCCATTTTGGGGCGAAAGTATCCACTTCAGGGGACTTTCTGATTTCGTTGAGTTTAAGTGAAAGGACGGAATATGGGTCGAACTCGTTGACGACGATGGCCTCGGCCTTGGCTTGCTTAAGAAGGTTTTCAGTATTCGCATGTTCAAGACGGGCATCGATGAGAAGGACTGGGTGTCCAGTCATGAGGATGGCCCAAAAAAGAAGTGGCCAGTTTGGCGTGTTCCTCATCTTGAGGCCGACAGGGGCGCCAGGATTGATGTCCTTGAAGGCGCTGCTAAGGTGTCTTGCTAAATAGTAGGCGTGTTCGCCATAAGTTTTGTAATTGTAAGAACGGATTTTGCCATCTTCGTCAAAGTAGATGACCGCTTTCTCGTTTGCTCTTTTGGTGATGATGTATTTGAAGATGTCTTCGAAGCGTCTGTTGGTCTTCCTAAGATCAAGAGCGCTGTCGACAAATTTTTGGCATTCTTTTTCGCTATAAGTGATAGGCATGGTCTTAATATTTCCTTTGCTCAATATTTACTATCTTATTCCAAGAATAAGGTTAGGGCGAGTATAATTTGATAAGAATAAGGAGGGAAAGAAATGAGATTTGCTAAGCCAAGTGATGTCAAAGTTCTTTATTTGGGAACGCCGAAAATTGCCATTTATCCCCTTTTAGCTCTCCTTGAAGAAGGCTTCAATGTTGTGGGTGTCGTCACCCAAGCCGACAAACCTAGCGGCAGAAGCGGTGAACTCACCCCAAGCCCAGTTAAGAAAATCGCCCTCAAAGCGGGTGTTCCCCTTTTCCAACCGACAAAAATCCGCAAAGACTATGAATGGGCCAAAGACCTTGGTTTTGATGTCATCGTCTGTATGGCCTATGGCCAGATTATCCCAGATGAGCTTTTGAAGATGTCTCCTTCAGGAGCGGTTAACTTTCATGGCTCATTGTTACCTAAATATCGCGGCGCGGCGCCTATGCAGCGCGCGTTGATGAATGGTGAAACCGAAACCGGCGTCAGCCTGATGGAAATGGTGTCCAAGATGGATGCCGGAGATGTCTATGACACAAGCGTCATCCCGCTTAATGACGTTGCTAATTACAGTGAACTCTATGAGAAAATGGGTATTGCTGCCGGTGAGATGGCCAAAAAAGACATACTCAGGTACGTCAACGGTGAGCTAAAAGGAATCCCTCAAGACGAATCGAAGGTCACTTTCGCTGAGAAGATAAACGTCGAGGATGAGCATCTTCCTCTCGATTTGAGCGCGAAAGATACCATCAATTACATCCGTGGACTCTCATATGAACCAGGAGCATACCTCTATTTGGGAGACAAGAAACTAAAGATATTAAAAGCCTCACTCTTTAATGAAGAAAAGTCACATGAGGTTGGGGAAATCATCCAAAACAAGAAGCGTTTGCTCCTTCAACTCAAAGATGGGGTCATCTCTCTTGATGAGGTCCAACTCGAAGGAAAGAAGATAATGGCTGGCGGCGCCTTCCTTAATGGAGCGCGTCTAACCTTCTCTTGTTTCCTTAAATAAAGATGCCGAAAGAAAAACAATATCTAACCCTTTCCGTCCATGATCTTGTAGATTTTTTGTTGCGGAAGGGCGATATCGATAACCGTGTGTACAACCAAGAAACCATGATGGTTGGCACCAAAATCCACGCGGCTTTTCAGAAAAAGCAGGGGAACGAATATCTTAGCGAAGTCGTCCTTAGGGAGACTTTTGATAGACCTTTAGGTGTGATTACCCTCGAAGGCAGAGCGGACGGAATCATCGTCGGAGGCCCTTTTCCGATCGTTGATGAAATCAAAAGCTCGGTTTTGCCTCTCGATGTCTTTTATGAGCAGCAAGAAGAATGGCATAAGGCCCAAGCGATGTGCTACGCCTTGATGTACGCTCACGAACACGCTTGCGAAAAGATGGGAGTCAGATTGACTTACATCTCCCAAATCGATAACAGCAAAAAAATCCACGAGGACGTTTATGGAATCAAGGAAATCGAAGACTACATCGGCGGTTTGATTGATAGATATCTCTCTTTTTGGAATGGCGAATACGAACATCTCAAAAAGAGGAACACAAAAGCCAAAGACCTTCCTTTCCCGTTCTCAAAGTTCAGAGCTGGCCAAAGGAACATGGCCAAATACGTCTATTCAGTCGCTTCTAATGGCGGCACTTTCTTGGTGGAAGCTCCAACTGGCATTGGCAAAACCATGAGCGCTTTATACCCTTCGATCAAGAGCTTCGCGACCGGAAAGACCGAGAAGATTTTTTATCTGACGGCGAAAAACAGCGGTTCTGCCGCGGCTTATGACGCCCTAAGCAAACTTTACGAGAAAGGCTTATGCGCCAGAGATTCCGTTCTCACCTCGAAAGAAAAGATATGC
>JAILRR010000049.1 GCA_024698065.1 Bacilli bacterium | reverse complement strand
GCTAGATAAGCCTTTGACGGTTCTTGCGGATTTGCCTTCTTCAAGGACGGCTTTGATGGCAGTCAAGATTGGCATCTCATAGAGAGCTTGCTTATCTTTGGTGATTCTCGCTTTTGATTCCATCTTGCCGATGCGGTTGTTTACCGTATCGAGATCGGCCATCGAAAGCTCAAGGTTGATAACATCAATATCGTTGGCTGGATCAACTGGTTCTTCATTGTAACGGAGAACGGCAGCATTATCGAAGCAACGAACGACTTCGACAATGGCATCACACTCACGGATGGCGGCAAGGAACTGGTTGCCAAGGCCTTCTCCTTTGGAGGCGCCTTTGACTAAACCTGCGATGTCATAGAAATCGAATGTGGCGTTGATTTTTTTCTTTGGGTTGAAGACTTTGGTGAGGTAATCAAGCCTTTCATCTGGGACCAAAACGACACCGGTGTTCGGGTTAATGGTCGCGAACGGATAGTTCTCCGCTAAAACGTGCGAATTCGTAATCGCGTTGAAGAGTGTTGATTTGCCTACGTTTGGGAGACCGACGATACCTGCTTTTAATGCCATAAAACAACTTCTAATCCTTTGTTGCGTAGAGATTATATCTCTAACTCATTTTGTTTTGAACAAAAGAAAAAAGTATTTCCATTTTGTTCGATGAAACCTAATGAAAAGCCTCCGACGAAAGGGAGGCTTTTGTTGAAAACTTATATTTACAACGAACTACTGAACTTTTTTCACATCTTTAGCGCGGAGTCCACGAGCGTTATTCTCATCGACTTCGAATTCAACGCTGTCGCCCTGATCGAGGCTCTTGTAGCGTTCTTCGCTAATGATGGAGCTGTAGTGGAAGAAGTAATCTTGGTTATCTTCGGCACGAATAAAACCAAAACCCTTTTCCTTGTTGAACATCTTAACAGATCCCTTCATAACATCCTTTCTTGCAATGTAATGAAAAATTGCTGAGATAAATATATCATTTATCCCTCCCAAAAAGATATAGGTAAACCTAAGATTTTTCCTCTTCCCTCAAAAAATTCCTTTTCTTTACCCAAATTCGAATGAAAACCAGGGCAATTATTAGACCTGCCAAACCAGTTGCAACCGTCGCTAAAGGAGGCAAGAAATCAGGCTTAAAAGGCGAAGTCGAAGAAAAGCTTTCTTTGATGGCGGAATCCACCACCACTTCTAGGCTGAAGAGAGAAATAACCGCAGCAATTACCGAATAAAGCGTGACGATTAAAAGGCTGGCGCCATAGCTCTCGAAAATCTCTTCCCTCTTGATCCCGAGAGTGTGCAAAAGCTTTCCTTCATGCTTGTTTTCTAGACCTGTCAACAAAGCTACTACAAGAAGCAGAAAACCTGCGGTGATTAATGTGACGATGCTCGCGATTTGCAAAGCAAGTCTGACATAAGACGTAACAGATGTGACCGAATCCTTAACAGCCTTGGAAGGATCGACAAATCTGCAAGAAGGATATTCCGCACCTAAAACTTTGATCACTTGGTCGCTGTCGTATTCCTTTTTGAGACGATACACCGTTTTTGTCGGCCCTAGGAGAAAAGAACTCATCCCCAAAAAGTCTCTCCAGTAATCGACGCACCAATACTCACCCCCATAGAGGACGTCGAGATCATTCTCCACCACACCAACAACTTGTAGCTCACCGATGCGGTAATCGCGGTTAAGAAATTCCCCCGAAACGGAGCTCTCAACCATCCCAGCACAATAAAGTTTCTCACTTTCCCCGAGCTTTCTTTTGAGTGAAGAACTAATGCACACCTCATCGGTTTTGCTAGGGACTCTTCCCTCCATGAGGTTAGAGAAATCGCTAGAGAATGTCAGAGCGGTATTTCGTGGTTTGAGCACGCTTCCCATAACAACGCCAGACGGCAGTTTTACCTCGCTCATCGCATCAGTTCTTAGGACTCTCGTAAGCGCATCGCTTGCAAGCTCAACATCCTCTTTCAAGGGACCTAAAAAGAAGGGATTAGAAAAGCCACAGGCCAGGGAGTCTGGATAAAAAGAATATGAGTTTTCCCCATAGACTTCTTTTGAGGAGAAACATCCTCTTTCGCCTATCTCCTCAAGCGCTTTCGGAGAGAGGTAATCACCGTCAGACAAATAGACATAATAGCGGTTAAGACTTGAAGCGAAGCCCTTCCGATTGTGCGTCTGATCATATGTGTAACTTGTTCTTTCAAAGACATATGATTGCCCTTCTTTCTCTTTGCGCATTTTTTCAAAAAAACCCTGCAAATCTTGATTTAATTGCAAATAAAATGCTTTGTTCATAATCCATGGAAGAGAGTTATTTTCCTCATCATCACTAGGAAATCTCATCTTTTCCTCGAAGACATATTCGTTCCATTTGTGGTCGTAATGGAGAATCGTCGTTTTTGTCCCTTCTGTCACGGCGACCACTTTGAAATACATGTTGTCGGCATAATTCCAATCGTCGTTGGCGACCTCCAAAAAGAGGTCTAGCGGATTGTTTTGAAGCGCCTTCCCTAGCTCCTCGTAATTCCGGATTATGTGAAGGCCTTCACACATCTTGACCATCGCTACATAGGGAAGCGAAAGAACGACTTGATCCTCTTCCAGAACCTTTGGGAGAGATGGATAGAAGACCTGATCCTTATAGTCCTCGAGCCATAAGAAATCATTGATTGTCCTAACCGACATCGAAGGCATATCAATCGCTTTCCCAAAAGAGGAAATGTAGAAATGGTTCGCGTTAGGAAAATAACTCTCAAAAGGAACGATGTATGAGGTTCCAAATCCTTGGACGTATTCTTGGTTATTAACGGCGAGCTTCTCCACTTCTTCTTCACCAAGAGAAACGACTCTTCCGAATGATGGAGAAGATCCCGCTTTCTCGACAACGATGACATCATCGCCTGTCAAAGATGAGAAAGCGCTAGTAAGTTCCCCTTCCAAATCACGCGAGACGTAAATCGATATTCCAAAAGAAACGAGAGCAAAGAGGATGATGGCGGTAGAGATAAAAGTACGACCCTTTTTCCTCTTGAGCAAGTGATAGCCATGCCTTAGCCAACAAGAGAAAGGGAAATGAGGTTTATTCTCCTTCTCCACTTCGGAGGAAAGGTATGATTCGAACGGCAAGCAAAACGTCTTCTCAAAACGGATTCCCCCTTCTTCTAGGAACAATATCGCATCGCTATATCTCTTACTCCTCTCTAAGTCATGGGAGACGAGTAACACCAATCTTGTCTTCGCGATTTTGGCAAGAAGCTCGTAAATGATCTCAGCGTTCTTCTCATCCAAAGCCCCAGTCGGTTCATCGGCTAAAACGATGCTTGGGTTATTGACGAGCGCCCTAGCAAGCGCGACCCTTTGCTTCTCTCCGCCAGAGAGGGATGATGAGACCTGTTTTTCCTTGTCCAGAAGGTTACAGTTATAAAGAGCTTCCTTTACTTTCTGCTTGATCGCTTTGTTTCCTAAATTGCTCCCTCTTAAAGGAAGAGCGACGTTATCGAAAACGTTTTCTAAAGGCAAAATATCATAGTTTTGCCGGATAAATCCGATTTTTGATAGGCGGAAATCAGAGATATCACCCTCCCTCATTTGTTTGAGCTCTTTGCCTAGAACCAAGATTTCCCCACCATAATTCGTGTCTAACCCCGCGACCATTTCGAGGAGGGTGCTTTTGCCACTTCCGGATTCACCAACAACAACGAAAAGGCCTTTCTCAGGTAGGGTGAAAGAGACGTCATTGAAGATTGTCCTATCCCCAAAGCTCTTCTTTAGATGTTTGATTACCAGCGTGTTCATTCGTCTCTAAGCTCCTCCGTCAAAGGCCTCTTGGAAGCAAAGCTTAGAGGTAGCGCCGAACTAACAAGAGCGACCATAAGCGATAGCAAAATAACCCCAACCACAGGAAGGAAAGGGAGGCCCAAATACGAGAAGTAAGGAATCTTTATGAGCGAAGCCATTCCTGTTTGACTTTCCAAACACGAAGACAAAAGCCTCTCTAAAGGATAGGAGAGCAATAAGGCGATAAGCGATGAGAAGAAAGCATTGAGGAACCCTTCTCCTTCGTAAATGAAAGAGCGATCTTTTTGGCTCCCTCCTAATGCAGTCAGTATAGCGGCCTGCTTCCTTCTTTCCATGAATGACGAATATGAAAGGGACCCAAGGATGAAAGCCACGCCCAGAACCTCTATCACCATGAAGGGCATAAGGCATCCAGAGAAAGCCTCAGTCAAGGCGATGAATGACTGGTTGATTGTCAGAGGGTCGCTAGAAAGAGTAAGCTCCCCTATCTTCATTCCCTTTTCTTCAATCATCCTCATCTCCTTCTCTTTGAAGAAAGCGAGGTAGGAATAACTCGAATACTCCGAAGATGGAGGAGCCTCATTAACAAAAGAAGCGACGCTTATGGATTCTCCTTTTTCTTTTGAGATGTTCGGAAGCTTGGTCCTCACCATCTCTTTGGATAACGCAGGATACGAATAATAGACCCTAGGAATGTTCAGAAACGGGAATTCATGAACAACCCCTATAACTTGAAAGTCGAAAGAGAGAGTCACCTCATCGGACACATCACCATCGCTCACATTCGTTTTGCTATTGATCGAGATGATCTTTCCTAAAGCTTTCTCACCGAGGTTCTTTTCGAACTCCTCATTCACAAGAGCAAAGCTCATGCTCTCACCGACCGGTGTTTTTCCCTCAACAAGAAAGTCTTTCTCTCTGTCTTTTAGGCTTAAATCGTTAATTGGACAAAAGGCCACTGGGTCTTTTGGAAAGCCATTACATTCGTAAGCGTTATAAACAGGAAGGAAGTAGGAGTAGTCATTGCCAATCACCACATCAAACCCTTTGAAGGCTTCTTTAATTTCCTTCTTCTCTGGCCTAAGCGTTCTGCTGAGGCTCAAAGGAGAACCTTCTATCGCATAGATGGTTTTCTTGGAAACATTAGCGACCGTATATAGGAGCGAGGACGAACGTTCTTCCTCAATCTTTTCCTTTGAACCGGAATAGAAGCCTAAAGCCAAAAGGAGGACGGCATATCCTAAAGCCCCACTTGCTAAGGCAAGGAGATTCTTGATTTTGTTCCCCTTGTAGTTGTGCGACAAAAAAGAGGAAAGGAAACCGTAATTAGTTTTCTTTTTTCTTATAGTCAGCCCTTCTGCCTCTTCCTCAAAAGAAATAGGTTCTGAGACAATCTTCCCATCACTTAGCTCGATGATGTGGTCGGCATATTTGGAGATGATTCTTTCGTTATGTGAGACAAGGACAACGAGTATCTCTTTGGACAATTCTTTAAGCGCGTCCATCACGATTCTCTCATTCCTTTTGTCGAGCGCTCCAGTAGGTTCATCTGCGAAAAGAACCTTAGGCTGAATGATGATTGACCGGCATAAAGCAACGCGTTGTTTTTCGCCACCGCTAAGGACCTTCACCTTTTTGTTTTTATGCGCAAAAAGGCCAAATTTTTCTAAAAGCATGCGAGATTTGCGCGCGATTTCTTGCTTTTTCTCGTCTCTTAACTCAAGAGGCAATTCGACATTCTGAACGACAGAAAGATCTTCCTCAAGATTGAAATGCTGATAGACGAACGCGCATTCAAAAGACCTAAATGAGTCCTTGTCCTTTTCTTTCAAAGTGGATGTATCGACGCCCTTATAGAAGAGCTTTCCTTCCGTTGGTTTTTCCATCAAGGACATCAGATTCAGGAGTGTGCTTTTCCCAGAACCGCTTCGACCTTTGATGGCCACCAGGCCTTTTTGAGGAAGCGAAAAAGAGATGTCCTTAAGAACAAGGAAATCGCCATAGCGTTTGCTCACATTCTCTAAGCGGTACATAAAAGCCCCTCCACTTTTCATATAGAGAGGGGCTTCAATATTTTCCGAAATTATTTTATTTCGCCTTCGTGGTGAGCGATTACTTTCTTGATCCTCTGATTGAATTTGTCGCGGTCAATCATAATGACGTTGCCGCATCCTAGACACTTCACCTTGATATCCGCGCCGACACGCACGATCTGGAATCGTTTGCTTCTAGCGGAACATGGATGAGGCTTCTTTAGCTCAACTTCATCATAAAGTCCGTATTCTGGTATTACCATCACTTCTCCTCCATGTAGCTTGTTAGCTTTTTTATTACATAAAACGACATTAATAAACCGCTAGCAGAAGGAACCATCATCATCGATGAAGGACGAGGGAGTTTCACAAGCGGCTCTTCCTCGGAAATAACGCAGGTGAACCTATCCAAAGGAAGGCCTTCTTTCTTGGCTTTGTCTCTAAGGGACCTTGCTAAAGGATCTCCTGATGTTTGATTCAATTTGACGATCTTGAGTTTACTTGGGTCAAGGCGGTTACCCATGCCAAGACAAATGATGAGAGGAATATCTTTCTCAACCGAGTATTTCATGAAGGCGACTTTGGCTTTGATGTCATCAACGCAGTCGATGAGGAAATCGCATTTCCCAAAATCTTTGCCCTTAAGTGTTTCATCGGAGACGGAGAAATTCATTGGAATGACTTCGACATCTTGTCTGATTAGCTTTGCTCTCACGAAAGCGCACAAAGCCTTTTGGGCACCAACTTGGTCAGCGGTGAAAAGAATCTGACGGTTGAGGTTTGACTCAGCTACGACATCGCGGTCAACCGCGTATATATGTCCAATACCTGCGCGAACAAGCGATTCAAAAGCCGTTCCCCCTACTCCGCCTAAGCCAAAAACAGCGACGGTTTTCTCTTTGAGGGCTTTGACGGCTTCTTCCCCAATCAAAAGAGTTGTTCTTGAATCAATCGTCTCGTTCATTTTCGATTACCTTCAATATATCTTCTAAGGATGAGACTTCAATGGCAGGGAACTGATGCCTGAAGAAAGTGTCTTGTCGTTTTACGTAGTGACGGGTATTGAGTTTGATATTCTCGATGACCGTTTGGAGTTCTTCTTTCCCTTCAACGTAAGGGATGAATTCTTTAACGCCAATGGCTCTAAATGCCGGAGCGTCATTCCCATATTCTTTTAGAAGCGGAACGACTTCATTCTCTAGACCCATCTCGACCATCTTGTCCACTCTCTTATCAAGAGCAGGATAAAGGTCTTCCCTATCTTTCTTCAAAACAAAGAAGAGAGTCTTCTCAATCGGCTCATGGTTTTGTTTCGAAAGAAGTTCGGTCTTGCTTGTGCCTGAGGCAAGGCAAATCATGATGCTTCTAAGCATCCTTTGGCGGTTCTGATATGGAATCTTCTCTGCCTCTGCTGGATCAAGTTTTTCAAGTTCCTTGTGAAGCTCTTCGTTGGTCCATGAATCATATTTGGACATATCCACATTTGAAGTGTCCAAAGACAAGTCGTAATCGTATAATGCAGCACGGATATAAAGACCGCTTCCACCGACAAATATCGGTGTTTTGCCAAGGTTTTTGAGATTTTGCAGGGTTTTTCTAGCGTCTTCTTGATAACGATGGATGTCATATCCTTCCGTCAAAGGAACGAACGAATAGAGGTGATGAGGGACCTCTCTTTTTTGCTCTTCGCTAGGAGCGGCAGTCGAGATGCTAAGCTTCTCGTAAACCTGAAAAGCGTCGGCGTTGATGATTTCGCCGTTTAGCTTTTTCGCAAGGGCGATGGCAAGATCGCTCTTTCCTGTTCCTGTTGCCCCAGTTAGAACGATGATCATTTCAAGGAATCCCTTATGGCAAGAAGCTCACTCTCAACTTGTTCGTTAAGTGAGTCTCTATTCTGAAGGAGAGGGTGATTATGGATCTTCTCCAAAATCGATTCATATCTCTCTTTCTTCTCTTTATGTTTTTCGGTGCCCATAGACAAGGCTAATTCTTTTTTGGCTTTAACGAGTTCTTCGCCTAAGGCTTTGATTTCGGGATCGGAAGAAATCTCTTCATTCAAATGTGCGTATTCCTTAAGTAGGCCATCGTGTTCCATATGGAAAGCGACATCGCGGGCCTTACTGACAAGTGGGTCTTCCATCATCTCACCTTTAAGCGAATAGACATGCGATTCAAGAATCTTCACTTTCACGAAACAGCCAGTGAGATAAGAAGGTCCCACGAAGTTAACGAGCTTGCCATTCCTAGCGTAGCCAGAAAGAACATTTTGATCACGTTTAGATGGGCCATCGACCAAGACCTCATAAGTGCCACCGATCATGGAATCGCTATGGGCGGCAGTAAGTTCATCGACCAATGTCTTGAGGCGATTGAATCTTTCGTGGGAAACCTCAGGAGGAACTTGCGCCATCTTGGCGGCAGGAGTTCCTGGACGAGGCGAATAGATAAAGGTGAAGGCACTGGAATAGCCAACCTCTTTTGCGAGGCTAAGCGTATCTTCAAACTCTTCTTCAGTCTCACCTGGGAAACCGACAATGATGTCAGTCGTGAGAGCGATATCTGGGATTCTCTTTTTAATCGCGGCCACTCTTTCGAGGTATTCTTCCCTCGTATATCTTCTAGCCATCCTCTTTAAGCAAGAGGAGGAACCGCTTTGAACAGGGAAGTGAAGCCATTTATCGATGTTAGGGTATTTGGCCATTGTTTCGATCATCTCATCATCGAACTGGCTTGGGTAAGAAGTAAGGAAGCGAAGACGAGGGACGCCAAGTTTTGCAACCTCAGCCAAAAGATGAGCGAACGTTGTTCCGTCTTTGAGGTCTAAGCCATAGCTATTGACGTTCTGACCAAGAAGGGTGATTTGTTTATATCCCTCATCGACGAGTTTCTTGCATTCAGCAACGACATCCTCAACGTGACGGCTTCTTTCTCTACCCCTTGTGAATGGAACGATGCAATACGTGCAGAACTTGTCGCATCCATAAGCGATGTTGACGAAAGCCTGCGTGTCATTAAGACGAACGGAAGGAAGGTTCTCGACGATCTCAGAAGAGAATGAACGGATGTTGATGATCGATTTCTTTTTCTCGAGATGCTCGGCCAAGAGATCATTAATCTTTGAGACATCATGGGTGCCGATAACAAGGCTGATGAATGGGTAAGTGTTGATTAGGCTCTCTCCCACACCGTCTTCGCCCATAACGCATCCAGCGATGACGAGCATGAAATCTTTGCTCTTCAAATGGTTGGCTTTGAAAGAACCGATTTCACCATAGATCTTCTCTTCGGCGTTTTCCCTTACGGCGCAGGTATTGATGATTGCGACATCAGCCTGACTCTGTTCGTATGTGCGGGTAAAACCAGCTTCGGTAAGGAAGCCTGCCATAACCTCTTCGTCACGAATATTCGCCTGACATCCATAGGTTCTGATATAAAAATAACGGCCTTTTGCGAAGGTTTTTAATATCTCAGGTACTTTGCGGCTAGCGAAAACACGTTCTACTTCAGGACGTTTTGCCGCATCTTTCTGGCAAGGTTTGTTAATGATATGAACTTTGCTCATCTTATTTCTCCACGACGCTCACGATTGGGGTAATCGCAGTAGCTTTATAGGTTAATTCATCAACGTCGATAAGGACGGCGTTGATCATCATCCTGGCTTTGTCGTTTAACTCAAAACGGCCTTCGCCATAGACGATGCGGTTGATGACGCTTTCCTTTTCGAAACCGATGACGCCATCAGGGTCACCACACATTCCGACATCGCTTTGGAAAGCAGTTCCGCCTTCAAGGATGTGGCAGTCGTTTGTGGCGACGTGGGTATGCGTTCCAAGGACAGCGGTGACTCTTCCATCGAAGAAGTGACCGAATATGGCTTTCTCGCTTGTTGAGTCGGCATGGAAGTCAACGATGTGGATGCATGGTCTAACCTCATCAAGGAGATCTTCCATCATCTTGATTGGGTCTTCCACTTCTTGATCCATGAAAGCCTGTCCCATGACATTGGTGACACGGACATCAAGGCCGTTGACGGTAAAGACGGCTGAGCCTTCCCCTAATGCGTAGTTCTTGAGGTTGATTGGCCTAACAAGGTTATCGGCATCGTCGATGTAGTAATCAATCTGTGGTTTGGAATGGAAGTGATTCCCAAGGGTGACGCAATCGACACCGCTTTCGACGAGGAAATGGTAATTGGATTCAGTTAATCCTTTTCCATGGGAGGCGTTCTCGCCATTGGCGATGACGAAATCAACGCCATATTTTTTGACGAGTTTAGGCAAAGAAAGATGGACCGCATCGCGACCCACCTTCCCTACAATGTCTCCAAAGAAAAGGATTCTCATCTTCCTTTGATTATTTGGCTAATTCGTTAGCGCGGTACTCACGGATGACGGAGACCTTAATCTGACCTGGATAGGTCATTGTGGTCTCAATCTGTTCGCGGAGCTGCTGCGCCATTCTGACGGCATCGGCGTCGCTCACTCTCTCAGGAACGACCATGACGCGGATCTCACGACCAGCCTGCATGGCGTAGGCTTGCTGAACACCTTCGTAGCCTTTGGCAATCTCCTCAAGCTGAGTGATACGTTTGGTATAAGTCTCAAGGGTTTCGCTTCTGGCACCTGGGCGGGCGGCACTGAGAGTGTCGGCAGCAACGACAAGGTGGGCGATGACACTCTTAAGAGGGACATCTCCATGGTGGCCTTCAATAGAATTGACAACGACATCAGGCTCGCCATACTTTCTGGCAAGTTCAGCACCTAAGGAAGCGTGTGAACCTTCTTGCTCGAAGTCGATGGCTTTTCCGATATCGTGGAGAAGGCCAGCACGACGGGCTAAATTCTGGTCGAGACCAAGTTCAGCGGCCATAATGCCGGTAAGATAACCGACTTCGATGGAATGCTGGAGGACATTCTGACCATAAGAGGTACGGTATTTGAGTTTGCCAAGGACGGCAAGAAGCTCACGGTTGATGCGTGGGAGGCCGAGTTTGTTGGCGGCATCGATACCGGCTTTCTGACAGTCGGATTCAACTTCGTTCTTGAACTTGGCGGCAATCTCTTCGATTCTGCCAGGCTGGATACGGCCATCTTTGACGAGGGCTTCCATGGTTCTTCTGGCGATTTCACGTCTGATTGGGTTGAAGCAGCTGATGGTGATGACCTCTGGAGTATCATCGATGACAAGGTCAACGCCAAGGGTGCTTTCAAGGACACGGATGTTTCTTCCTTCGCGTCCGATGATGCGTCCTTTGAGTTCGTCGGTTGGAAGAGCAATGACGGCAACGGCACGTTCAGTTGTGACATCTTGGGCATATTTGTCGCAAGCGAGGGCGAGAAGATCTCTGGCCTTGGCTTCGGCAGTGTCTTTGGCTTCGTCTTCAGCGTTTTTGATGTAGGCGGCGATTTCGGTCGACATCTTGCTTTCGACTCTGGCCATGATTTCGTCATGGGCTTCCTTGACGGACATGCCGGAGACTTTTTCGAGCTCGGAGATGATGGCGTCGATCTTCTTATCGAGTTCCTCAGACTTTCTGTCGTTGGCCTCAATCTTCTGAGTGAGGATTTCGTTCTTTCTGTCTAAAGAGTTCTCTTTTTGGACAAGGGCGTTGTCACGGGCGTCAATGGCGTCTTCACGGGCGTCGAGTTTGTTTTGGGCAAGCTGAATCTCTTGCTTCATTTGGCGGATCTCGTTCTGAGCGGTCTGCTTCATCTCGAAGGCAGTTTGCTTAGCGTCGATCTCCGCGTTCTTGGTGATTCGCTCTGCTTTGATTTCAGCATCGCGAACAATTTGTTTTGAACTCTTCTCAGCACTCTTAACTTTGCCATTCGTGACGAACTGCATCACGAAGAAAGTTCCGAGGATACCGAGTAAAAGAGCCACACCAATAAGGATTAAGGCTAATACTAAATCCATAATGTTCTATTACTCCTAAAAATTGATAAGCATCAAAGGCTATACCCATTCATTAAAAAGAAAGAATTCCGTTTGTGGATATGTTTATATCACGGGGATCGTTCCCGAAACGTAACCTAGCCAATCTATATGAATTGGGTAGCGGACCATTTGGTACCACTAGAATTATAGAAACTAGAGTTAAAAAACTCTATAGCAAAAACGCATTTTTACTACAAAATGACAACTGTTTCTCAAAAAACAACCGCAAAACCCCCATATTTCACAAAAAAGACCCGTGAATCCACGGGCCTAGTTTCTTTTGTTTGTTATTCGAGGACTTCGCCGTCTTCGCTGACGTTAGCGCCTTCGGAAGCACCAAATGAAGCGCGGATCTTTTCTTCGATTTGTTTGGCGATCTTCTCATTGGAGAGAAGGAAGTCTTTGGCGGCTTCGCGACCGTTTCCGATCTTCTCGCCATCGATGACGTACCAGTTGCCGGTTTTCTGGATGAATCCTTTCTCAACACCGACGTCAAGAAGCTCACCTTCTTTGGAGATGCCTTTACCGAAGATGATATCAACGGAGCAGCTCTTAAATGGCGGAGCGACTTTGTTCTTAACGACTTTGACTTTGACGGTGTTGCCAATGATATCGACACCGGCTTTGATGGCGTCTTGTCTTCTTAAGTCGATACGGATGGAGGCGTAGAACTTAAGGGCGCGGCCACCGGTAGTGGTCTCTGGGTTGCCATAGAAGACTCCGACTTTCTCACGGAGCTGGTTGATGAAGATGACGCAGCATCCAGTCTTGTTGAGGATGCCAGCGAGTTTACGCATGGCCTTCGACATAAGGCGGGCTTGGAGTCCGACTTGGTTGTCGCTCATGACTCCATCAAGTTCCTGTTGTGGAACAAGAGCGGCGACGGAGTCGACGATGATGATGTCGATAGCGCCTGATTGGGCAAGCATCTCAACGATCTCAAGGGCTTGTTCGCCATTATCTGGCTGGGAAAGAATGAGCTCATCGATATCGACACCAAGTTTAGCGGCGTATTCAGGATCGATGGCGTGCTCGGCATCAACATAGGCAGCGCGTCCGCCTTTTTGCTGAGCTTGGGCGACGGCCTCAAGGGCGAGAGTGGTCTTACCACTGCTTTCAGGACCGAAGATCTCGATGATGCGACCTTTTGGATAACCGCCGACACCTAGTGTGTTGTCGATAAGAAGGGAGCCTGAAGGGATGACATCCACATCGACATGTGGGCGATCTCCGAGTTTCATGACGGAGCCTTTACCATAGGCCTTCTCAATGTTCTTGATGGCTTGGGCGAGAGCGTCTTCTCTGTTTGTTTGAATTTGGTTTTCTTTAGCTTTTGGCATATTGAACCTCCACCTTATATATAGGGACCTTTCCCTTATTTTTCGTAAATTTGTGTAAGTGCGTCGAGCATTGCGTTGACGCATTCCTCTCTCATCGCGTTTCTTTCGAGAAGGAAATCTTTCTCAATATCCATATTTATTTCACGCGTAGACACGCACATGTTCACGCGCCCAACGGGAGCTTTGCCTTCTTCTTTGGTCGGACCGGCATTGCCAGTGAAGGAAACGCATACATCAACGTTGAGTTTTTCTCGGCCTCTAGTGGCCATCTCCCTAGCGACTTCTTTGGAGACGACACCAACTCTATCGATTAGATTCTTGTCGATGCCAAGCAAATCTGTTTTTAGGCTAGTCGCATAAGTGACGATAGAGCCTTTGAAGACTTTGCTTGCGCCTGGAACCGAACAGATCGTAGAAGCGAATAATCCAGCTGTCAAAGACTCAACAGAACCAAGGGTGAGACCTTTTTCTTCGAGAATTGAGAGGACTTTCTTCGCTTTCTCGAGCTCAATCATTTTTCTTTCTTCTCCGTCAAAATATGCCAGTTTTGCTTGAGATAAATGATGAGCGAGAGGAGGGACATCGCCGTGGCGATATAGACAGCGATGTTGCAGATTCTGAAGTAATTATTCCAACCGGCATCGAAGTAGGCGAATGGCCAGCTGTTAAGGAGAACCATTGGGATGGCGATCATCTGGAAGACGGTTTTAAGTTTGCCAAAGATGTTGGCAGCGAGGATAGAGCCTTTTGATGCGGCGGCAAGTCTAAAGGCATCGATGATAAGGTCTCTACCGATCATGATGATGACGCAGAAGAGAGGGATTGTTGCATTCCCACTGTTGAAATGAGGAAGCGCAAGATAGATAAGAGTCAAATTGACAAGAAGCTTATCAGCGACAGGATCAAGGAACTTGCCCATGTCAGTGACGAGATTGTATTTTCTGGCGATCTTGCCATCGAAAAGATCAGTCAAAGAAGCAATGATGAATAAGAAGAACGAAATGAAATAAGCGAGGTTGATTGGACCAATCATCGGCATTGTCATGATGCCGGCATTGCAAAGGATGTCGCAGGTGAAAAGACCAAGGAGCATCACCACGACGATGATGATGCGGCTAAGAGTTAATTTTGTAGGTAAATTCATTGGGTTCCTTCTTTTCTTTTTTTAGGTGAGTTTCCGACCCGATAAGCCATGTTCTGTCGAGGGCGATAATTAATCTCAGATTTCTCTGGAAGAATTCGATTCGGTTCTCTCCTTCTTCTTCCCCTACCAAATTTGGGTTTCTCGCTTGTGGGGTTTACCAACGTTTCATCTTGCTATCGCTAACAAGCTCGTCTCTGTGGCACTTTATGGAATCCCATCTACGGGAGATGTTCATCCGCCGTCACGTACTCCTACGTGCCTAGGCTTATTTATTGGCCTAGCGCAATCACTACATCCATCACAGGATGTGCGAGCATGGACTTTCCTCTAGTTTCCCAGTAGTCGCCTGGGCCGGAAGTTATTTTATTTGTTGCCTTTCCTTATCTTGGTCACATCGTATCCAAGCTGATATATGAAGGTTTCATAATCGTGGATCTTCTGGATGTACTCAAGGTTCTCCGCGGTGATGGTTTCGCCTGGCTTGATTCCTGCCACCTTGTTGTTGAGGGAGGCATTTGCGATCTCAAGCTCTTTGGCTTTGGCCTCGGCGTCCATCGCTCTCTTGGCGAGAGAGGAGACATCATTGGTTTTGGAAGAGAGGTCTTTGTTAAGATTGGCGATCTCTTCTTCTAGGGAAGCGATAGCCTTCTCGTAGGCATCATAATCCTGGATGACTTGATCCAAGAAGGAATCAACCTCATCGGGATTGTAGCCTTTGACATCTTTTTCGAAACGGTGGTTGTAGATGTCGTTAATTGTTAGTTTGACGTTCTTTTCCATAACCTCCTTAAATTATATTTAAGCTAGTTTCTTAGTTCAATAATGGCGAGAAAGAATATTTACACAAAATCTCTCTAAAGTTTTTGAAAAATTTTTTGATTTTTGTAAAATAATTTTGGTCGAAAAAACCCCTCAAATGCTGGAGATTTTGAATTCCGCAACCGATAGTTGCTGAAGTGCAAACCAGACTTGGTAGTACGCAACCAGTCGCTAATTTAATCTAGTGCCAGTCGGAGGACAAAACAATGAACATCGAAATCGCAAACAGACTAATTGAGCTCAGAAAGAAGAGCGGACTCTCCCAGGAAGAACTCGCGGACAGGTTAGGCCTATCGCGTCAAGCCGTG
>JAILRR010000043.1 GCA_024698065.1 Bacilli bacterium | reverse complement strand
ATCTACATGGGTTATCGTTGGTTCGAAACCGCCGATGCTGAAGGCTTCTGGGACAAGGCTCCATACAATGGATATGACAACGTCGTTCAGTACCCATTCGGTTATGGTATGTCCTACACCGACTTTGAATGGAAATTGGTTAAAGCCAACAAAGTCAGTGGAAGCGAAATCGACCATAATGAAAAACTCAGCTTCGAAATTGAAGTCACAAACACCGGTGAGTACAAAGGCAAAGACGTCGTTCAGATCTATCTCACTGCCCCATATACTCCTGGCGGAATCGAGAAATCCTACCGTAAATTAGTCGGTTATGAGAAGACCCCTCTCCTCGAACCAGGCGAATCCGAAACCATCGAAATCGAAGTCGAAACCAAGGACTTCAAGTCCTATGACGACTACGATGCCAACAAGAACGGACACTATGGTTACGAACTTGAAGCTGGTAACTACGAGCTCAACTTCATGACCGATGCCCACCATGTCAAGAAAGACATGTCCCCTGTGTCGTACAAAGTTTCCAAAACTAAATATATCGACAAGGACGAAGTCACTGGCGAAACCGTTGAAAACCGTTTCACCGGTGATGACGCTTACGAAGGTATGCCAATCGATGGTTCCTCCGTCGATCAGGACATTCAATTCGTCCACCGCAACAACTTCCCAGCTCTTCCAACCGAGTGCGAACCAAATAAGCCTTGGACCGATAAGCTCATGAAACGTACCTCTGACCCGGTGACAGACCATTTCATCGGCAACTACAGCTTTAGCCAAGAAATGAGTGAGTACTGGGATAATGCCACCAAAGACTACTGGGGCGAAAAAGTTCCAGAAAAAGCTCCAAAATGGAATAGCGGCGGATCCCTCAAGCTCATCGAAAATGGCAAGCTCTCTGAAGTCGGCAAAAAATGCGGCGCAGATTACGATGCCCCAGAGTGGGACAGTGTTCTCGACCAGCTTGACTTCGATAATTCCAAGAAGATCGTCACCGAAAACTCCAACTACGCTGAACGTGGCATGAGTGAAATCGGCTTACGTGATTCTAATAACTCCAGTGCCTTCAAATTCGAAGAAGGCGCCGCTATGATCGGCGGCGGCTACGGACAGAGCGACAGCGTCAACTGCCCAGCTTATCCTGGCCCAACCATGGGCTGCCAGGCTTGGAACAGAGCCCTTACCTACAAACTCGGCAAATCCATGGGTAACGATATGAACGCCTCCGGTACCGATGGCATCTTCTCGCCAAACTGCAACCTCCACCGTTCAACCTATGGTGGCAGAAACTGCGGCTATCAGTCCGAAGACCCAATCCTCTCCGGCCGCTATGTCTCTGAGATCATCAAAGGCATCAGCATCTATGGCCGTATCACCTTCGTCAAACACTTCGTCGCCAATGACCAAGACTTCAACCGTATGGCCAACATGGCTTGGATGACCGAGCAAACCTTCCGTGAGCTCTATCTCCGCTCCTTCGAAGAAGCCGTTAAGAATGGCGGCACCGTCGGTATCATGACCTCCTTCAACCGTGTTGGTGGCCTCTGGTCGGCCGGTAACGAAGCCCTTATCCAAGGCGTCCTCCGCAGAGAGTGGGGATTCCGTGGTCAGATCATCACCGATATGACCGAGAACGACACCAACATGGATGTCGGTTTCTCATTCCGTTATGGTGGCAACATCAACCTTGGCGATAGCTCAACCATTGCAAACAAAATTGGGGACAGCACCACAACTCCAGTCCGTCTTCAGTATCGTTTGCGTGAAGCCATGCACGAGATTGCCTACTCCTTCACCCACGCGATGTGGAGAAACGAAGAATACAACGCCTCCGCTGACCCATCAGAGACGATTGTTTCAATCCCACCAAAGAACAATTACTTGTGGTGGCAACCAGCCATCATCTCACTCGACGCCTTCGTCTATGGCGGACTCCTCATTGGTGCTGCGGCTGCCGTTATCACCATCATGAAGACCTTAGGCAATGGCGGAAAGGAGGAAGAAGAAAATGCGTAAGTTCCTTGAAACAGTCAAGAAGCACCTCATTGCTTCCATCGCCATCCTTCTCGGTGGCTTAGCCATCATCATCACTGGCGTTTCTTTCCTTAGTAGCGTCATTAGTTACAGCGTGTACAGCGATGAATACGAAAAGAACAAGGAAGAGCTTCTTTCCAAGACTCCTCAACTCCCAAAAGAGGTTTTCAGAGACAACCAATACGTCACTTATGACGATAACGCCAAAACTGTCACCTCTTCGAAGAGCAAATACAAAGGCACCCATGTTTACGACATTCATGATGCCGTAGTAAAGCTTGACGAAGGAGAACCTTCTTATAACACCATCGAAGGAACCGCTTGGGATATCGCTAGCGGCTTCACAAAGGGTGGTTCCATCACTTATAAGATCAATGCCGCCAACTATGGAAAATCAGACATCGACATCGTTCTTGCCGTTGGTGAAGTTAAAACCCAGAAGGGTTTCGTCAATACCGGATGGAATCAAAAATCTTATTTCGACACCGATATCAAAATCGGCAACGTCTCAGATTATCTCTTCATCAAGATCAACGGCCTTAGCGTCTTGACATCGGATTTCAACCTTCCAGTCGATGGCGGATTCCAGCATCTCATCCTTAAGGACACCCACCTTCTCGAAGGCGAGAACACCTTGGCTTTAGAGACAAACCTCTCGATCGATAACAACTTAATCATGCCAGCTGTTCGTAATATCGCTGTCATAACGGATGTCACAATCGCCTAACAACCCCCACACAACAAATTTAGGGCCGCATCACGCGGTCCTTTTTCTTTTGTCTCAGTCATTCTTATAAGAATGATTGAAACGAGGAGGAATATGAATGATAATTTACATACTGATTGAACTTAGGAGGTTCAAAATAAATGATCGTTAATGCTACAAGAATGTTGAAGCTTGCCCACGAAGGCCACTACGCCGTCGGTCACTTCAACATCAACAACTTAGAATGGACCAAAGCCGTCCTTCAGACCGCCGAAGAACTCAAATCCCCTGTCATCCTTGGTGTCAGCGCTGGCGCTGCCAAGTACATGGGCGGATTCAAAGTCGTCGCCGCTATGGTTCGTGCCATGGATGAATCCATGGGCATCACCGTTCCAGTCGCCCTTCACCTTGACCACGGCACCTATGATGCCGTCAAGGAGTGCATCGCCGCTGGTTTCTCTAGCGTCATGTTCGATGGCAGCTCCCTCCCAATCGAAGAGAACCTTGCCAAGACCGCTGAGCTCGTCGCCCTTGCCCACGACAAAGGCCTCTCCATTGAAGCCGAAGTCGGTGCTATCGGCGGAACCGAAGATGGCGTCACCGCTGACGGTGAAGTCGCTGACCCAGAAGAATGCAAGAAGATCGTCGCCCTTGGCATTGATTTCCTCGCTGCTGGTATCGGCAACATCCACGGCATCTATCCAGAAAACTGGAAAGGTCTTCACATCGATGCTTTAGAGAAGATCCAGGCTGCCACCAGTGGCATCCCACTTGTTCTCCATGGCGGAACCGGCATCCCAGATGAACAAGTCAAAGCCGCTATCGCCAAAGGCATGTCCAAGATCAACGTCAACACTGAGTGCCAGTTAGTCTTCGCCGCCGCTACCATCAAGTACTGCGCTGAAGGCAAAGCCGACCCAAGTGCCGCTAACAAAGAGAAAGGCTTCGATCCACGTAAGATCCTCAAGCCAGGCGTTGAGGCCATCAAAGCCAAAGTCAAAGAGAAGATGGAACTCTTCGGTTCCGTTGGCAAAGCTGCCTAATTCCCTTTTAAAACTTAGGGCTCCCCTAGTGGGAGCCTTTTCTTTATTTGCCCATCGACCTATAATTGGCCTATTCGAGGTTGCTTATGGATTCTTATAACAAGTGGTACGACTCTTTGGAGAAAGTCGTCAAAATCATCTTCTCCTTCTTCTTCTGGTTCACCTGGGTTTACCGCCTTATGGTCATTATCGGAGAGAAGGGAAGCAACACTAACCGTTTGATCTTCTTCATCATCAGCTGCATCCCAGGCGTGAGCATCATCACCTATGTTCTAGATATCGCCTTCGCCATATCAAAAGGAAGCGTCCCTCTTAGCTTCGATGACCTTAGCGAAGAACCTAAGAAAGACGACGACGTCATTGACGCTGAATAAAAGAAAAAGGCCGACCCCTCAATGGCCGGCTTTTTGTTATTTAGAAGATTGACCAGGTATGAGGTCCATCGGCGATATATTCGATGGAGAAGGTTCCTGGGCCGGTGTGGGTTCCGATTGTGGCACCTGCTTTGGCAGTGAAGACATTCTCGAATCCCGCTTCCTTAAGCTTTCTGATAGCAACTTCAGTGGCTTCTGGCATGTCGGTTGTTGAGGAGACGAAGGCAACCGTTTTGTCTGCGCCTTTCGCGATCTTGTTCATGATGAAATTGATATAGGCATTGGTCCAAAGTCTACGAGGTCCGATGAACTTCTTGGCCAACTTGATTGAGCCTTCACGAAGCTCCACCATCGGGCGAAGACCAAGGATATTGGCACCGATCATCGCGATGGCGTTGCATCTTCCTCCTTTGTAGAGGTAATTGACTGTTTCAAGCGTGGCGGTCGTTGAGACGAAGTTCGCTCTTTCTTTTAAAGCATCAGCAATCTCTTCTGGTTTGAGTCCGTCTTTGATGAGAGAGGCGCCATATAAGGCCAAAAGAGCCTGTCCTGTGTGGAAGACGAGGGAATCAACGACAAAGACCTTGCCTTCGAATTCTTTTGCAGCGGCAACGGCATTGTCGTAAGCGCTAGAGCAAGCGTGGCTCATGCTGACGTGGACAATCGCGTCATAGTCTTTGAGAAGATTAGAGAAATGCTCTTTGTATTCCTCGATGTTGATGGCGGTAGTTCTTGGAAGCATCTTCTTCTCTTGAACGAAAGAGTAGAGGCTTTCCAAAGTCTCTTCTCCGTCTTTGACGGTTTCTTCGCCTTTGACGACTGTGAAGGCGATAACGTGGATGTTGTACTTCTTAGCTAACTCGGCTGGGATATCGCTAGAAGATTCGGTTGAGAGGGCTATTTTCATATTCGGCTCCGTATAGTGTGTTTGTAATCGTCTCGAGGTTATCTAGTAAACGAAACTAGTTAACCACATGAAAGGGCCCATGTAAAGCATTATGATTGATACAGCCTGTATCGTTTCTTTGTATAACAAAAAAACAGGCACGCGGCCTGTTTTCTATAATGGAAGTTTGTTTTTGTTTATGTAGCGGGTGAAGGTGATGTAAGCGTCCTCATCCTGTTCCTTCTCGCTTTCATAAACGCATTCGAAGGAAGGGTCGCTATCGAGATTCGGGAAGAAGACATCCGCTCCCCCTACTGCATCGACCTTGGTGATAAGGGCTTCATCGCAATATGGGAGAAGAGCACGGTAGATGCTTGCCCCTCCGATGACATAAACATCTTCTCCGCTTTCATCGATCTCTCTCATCTTCTTATGGAGGTCATCCATTGTGTGGAGATTGATGCAGCCTTCGTAATCGTGGGTTGGATCAGCAGAGAGAACGATGTTCGTGCGGTTCTTTAGTGGTTTGCTTCCTGGGAAGGAGAGGAGAGTGTTCTCGCCCATTACCACGACATGGCCTTTCGTCGTGTTTCTGAAAAAGGCCATATCTTTTGGGAGATGGAACATCAGGTCATTCTTTTTGCCAATGCCCCATTCCTTATCGACATGAAGGATGATGCGAATCATTAAATGGCAACCTCGAATTTCTTGTCGAGAGGCTCGAATTCGTAATCGATGAGTTTGAAGCTGTCGACAGTGAAGTCATAGAAGTTCTTGATGTTTGGATCGACCCAAAGCTTAGGGGCTTTGTGAGGCTTCTTGGCGATGATCTCTTTGACGATTGGGACGTGACGGTCATAGACGTGAGCGTCAGCGATGACGTGGACGAGCTCACCGACCTTAAGACCGCTGACTTGGGCGAACATGATGAGGAGAAGGCTGTACTGAAGGACGTTCCAGTTATTCGCAGCAAGCATATCGTTGCTTCTTTGGTTGAGGATACCGTTAAGAGTGTCCCCAGTGACGTTGAAGGTCATTGAGTAAGCACATGGGTAAAGATGCATCTCATGAAGATCCTCGAAGTTATAGAGGTTGGTCATGATGCGGCGGGAATGCGGGTTGTGCTTAAGATCATAGAGAACTCTATCGACCTGGTCGAATTCACCTTCTGGGTAAATTGATTTCTTGGCTAACTGATAACCATAGGCTTTTCCGATGGAGCCAGTCTCATCCGCCCAGCTATCCCAGACATGGGAATGAAGGTCATGGATGTTGTTGCTCTTCTTTTGCCAGATCCAAAGAAGCTCGTCGAGGCAAGACTTGAAATAAGTTCTGCGGATAGTGAGTATAGGAAGCTCTTTGCTTAAGTCGTAACGGTTAACGATGCAGAATTTCTTAACGGTGTGAGCCGGGGTTCCGTCTGCCCAATGTGGACGGACAGGATAATCAGTATCCCAGGTTCCGTTATTAAGAATATCGTTCATGTTCTTGATAAAAATCTCATCAGCGATTGCCATATCTTTCTCCTTATGTTTTTTCTCTTAGTAAGTTTACCAAGAGAAAGGTTCCTTTTCCATATGGCCACACCCTAAAAGATGGTAATTCTCTACCTATTCGAAATAACAAAAAAGAAGGCCGGGCTCCCCTGCCTTCTTTTGAGTGTTTACTTCGTTAGATCGAAATGGAAATTGCCGGTTTTGGCCGTCCCATCAGATTCGACAAGGAGATAGAACGTTCCTTCTTTTGGAAGAGCGAAGGTGTCTTCTTTCTTTTCGCCACCGCTGATCTTAAGGATCTCGCCTCTATCTTCCTCTGCCTCGCTATAAGCGTAAGAGATGGTGAAGGATCCTTCTCCAAGAGAGAGGTCATATTTCAAAGATGTTCCATTTGACCCATTCGCTTTCATATCGAAGACGATGAGCCCTTTGAACTCATCGAACTGCATCGAAGCGGAATGCGAATTGCTAGAATGAATAAACATCCTCGCAGACCAATTCGAAACGAAGGG
>JAILRR010000033.1 GCA_024698065.1 Bacilli bacterium | reverse complement strand
CGTTCTGATACGCCTAGATGAACCGATAATTTCGGAAAACTCTTCATATTTGAGAATTCTGTTCTCTTTTTTCATTAGGCGTCCTTAAAACAAAAGGAAAAATTAGGCAGCGATTCTGGCTCTGCCTTTGGCGCGACGACGGGCTAAGACTTTACGGCCATTGTGGGTGGACATTCTGGCACGGAATCCAGCTTCATTGGCATGTTTGATTTTAGATGGTTGGTATGTTTTTTTCATGTACTTTTCCTCCGAGGTTCACTTACGTGCTAAGAGATTATAAGTTTTACTACTTAGTAAAACAATAAAAGAATTATAGACCCTTCTCGCGTGCGTGTTTCCTTATTAATAGGTAGCAGTGACTTCAAAAACAGCCAAAAACAAGGAATCGCATGGAAAGTTTACATTCGAAAGATATCCTAATAGCCATCATTCCTATCTTTGATTTTTAAAGTGTAAATAAGCGAAAAATTAGTACTTTTTGGATGACGAAATTTCATCTCACTTACCAACAAATAGGTGAAATCCACGGTGTGGTTAATGTGGCAAAACCATATTCTTTAGGCAAGGACTTTCGTTTAGCGAGATTGTAATTGTTGATAGGCATTTTCAACCTATTGTTGTCCACATTTTTCAAAAGTTTTACATTTTATCAACAAGTTTTCCACAATAAATCTAGTGGATAAACTAAATAGTATTGGTTTAATGGGCACTTTATCCGCAAAAAAGTGTGGATAACTTAATCAAAGACATAAAAAAGATAGTTCTTTATTTGTGAATTGTGGTAAATTTTGTCTACCGAATTCTTATGGAATTAACAATCAGCGAATTAACAGCGCTTTGGGACCGCACCTTAGCCAAAATCAAAATCAAACTCGCAGACAACATCGTCTACGATTCTTTTTTTGCTGAAAGCTATATCCACTCGGTAAACGGAAGCAAAATTATCGTCGTCGTTAATAGCGGTTTAGCCGCCACGATCATCAAGATGAAATACATCGATATCGTGAATTCTTCCATCAACGAAGTCACCGGCAGCGATTTTGAATTTGATTTCGTTGTTGCGGCTGATTTGAAGACGATTTCTGAAAAAAAGCCTGCAAAACCTGAATATTTTTCAGATTCCGTCTTAAACCCAAACTACACATTCCAAACCTTCGTTTCTGGCCAATCTAACCTCGAAGCCTTCCAAGCTTCCCTTATGATCAGCCAAAACCCAGGTAACCTTTATAATCCTCTTTATTTATATGGAGATAGCGGTTTAGGCAAAACCCATCTTCTCCACGCGATTGGAAACGCAATCAAAGAGAAATTCCCAAATAAGAGGGTTCTTTATGTTCACGCTCAAGAATTCCTTGATGAGTATGTGAAATATGTCAAAGGTGACAAAGAAGGTGTTTCGATTGTTGATTGGTTCAAAAACTCAGTCGATGTTCTTCTTGTCGATGATGTTCAATTCCTTTCAAACAAGAAAGCCACCGAAGAAACCTTCTTCTCGATTTATAACCACTTCTACTCCATGGGTAAGCAGATTGCCTTAACAAGCGATCAACCACCGTCAAAACTTCGCGATTTGGATGAGAGGTTGAAGACGAGATTCACCCAAGGTTTGCCTTTACCTATTAATACACCAGAGAAAACCACATGTGAGCAGATCTTAAAAATGAAGATCAACCACTCAGATGGCATGACTGTTGATGATTTCGATCCTGAAGTTATCTCATTCTTGGCGGAAAGGTTTGGCAGAAACGTCCGTGAGCTTGAAGGTGCTTTAGCGAGACTCCTTTTCTATGTCATCAACATTAAACCAACCAAACACATCGACATCCACACAGCGATGGAGGCCGTTAAATCTCTCACCGATGTCCAGGATGATCAGGCTAAACTATCTGAAAAAAGGATAGCAGAGACCGTAGCACAATATTATGGTTTGACCTTATTCCAGCTCAGCTCAAAAGTCAGAACTGCCCAGATTGCCATGGCTAGGCATATAGCGATGTACCTTATTAGAATGTTGCTTGATATGCCATTCGTTAAGATAGGCCAATTCTTCGGAGGACGTGATCACGCCACCGTTATGACAGCCGTTACAAAAGTGGATAACGAGTTGAAAAATAACAAAGCTATGCAAGAGGCTATCGAAGAGCTTAAAAATAGGCTAAAATAAATAATATATTTATAGGTTGTAAAAAGAGGATGTTAGAAAATATTCTTAAAACAACAGAGATATCCACATTTCCACAGCCATCTATTATTAATAAGATAATTAGAAAAAGAGAAAGAGAGTAATCGGAGGACGCATAGATGAGATTCACGATTGATAAAGAACAATTCTTAAAAGGGCTTCTTATCGCTGGACGTGGTATTGGTGCCAAGAACGCCAACCCACTTCTCCTTTGTTTCAAAATGGAGATGACCAGCATTGGTTTGGAGATCACCGCTTCAAATGGTGATGTCACTGTTTTCACTAGAGTCCCTCTTAAACTCAACGAAAAAGAAATCATCAGAAACTACAGCTTAGGTTCCTCTCTCATCACCGCCCGTTCATTAACCGAAATCGTCAGAAAGATGGAAGGCGATGAACTCTCTTTGGATATCATTGATGAAAGTGTTGCGAAAGTTGACGATGGCAATACCACCTTCAAACTTCCATGCGCTCCAGCTGATGAATACCCAGATATCGATCTTGAGAAAACCGGTCCAGTCTTCTCCATCTCTTGCACAGATTTCACGAGAATCATCGAACAAACCGCTTTTGCGGCTCTTGATAAAGACACCCGTCCAATCCTCACAGCCATCAACCTTAAAGCGGAAGGCGGATTATTCACCGCTACTGCAACTGATAGCGCCCGTCTTTCCAGGAAATCGGTCCAAATTGATGAATCTGTGAGATTCTTTGCCAACGTTTCAGCTAAGACCATCAACGACATCGTTAAACTCTTCGAAAACAATTATGAGGTTGAGATTTGCTCCACCGGCGAGAAGATGATCCTCTCCTTTGGCAACACAACCGTGTCCACCCGCTTAATCGCTGGAGATTACCCAATTTCTAAATCCATCGTCCCTCAGGACTTCAATTATTCGCTTCAAGTCAATGCTGCTCAGCTTTTGAACTCAATCGACCGTGTTTCCGTTCTCTCCACCGACAGCGCCGCCGTTGTTAAGCTTCTCATGACAAATGACGGGGTTGAGATTTCCTCATCCGGTGACCAAAACGGAAGTGGATCCGAAAAACTCTCCATCATCCTTTACACCGGCGAAAGACTTGAGATCGCGTTCAACGCCCTCTATGTCTCCCAAGCCGTCCGTGCTTTGGGCTCTGAGGATGTCGTTCTCAAATTCGTTGGAGAAGGAAAAACCTTCGTCATCGTTGATCCAAAAGACGACTCAATCATCGAGCTTGTCACCCCAAGAAGAACGAGATAAAAAACCTCCAAAAAACCATCGAAAAAGGAATGAAATCAATCATTCCTTTTTTTACTACTTTGTAGTAAACTATATTCGAGGTGAAATTGTGCCAAAAAACGCGTTAGAAATAGCCATCACGACTGAATTCATTGCTTTGGGTCAGTTTTTGAAGCTAGCGGACATTATCTCGCAAGGCGGGGAAGCTAAGGCTTACCTTGCAACTCACGAGGTGAAGGTTAACGGCGAATCCGATAACCGCCGCGGCAGAAAGCTCTATCCAGATGATGAAGTCCTGCTCACTGAAGGCCTATTCAAAATTGTCCAAAAATGAGAGTGACCCATCTTGAGCTCAGGAACTTCCGAAACTACGGATCGCTGAACCTCAACTTTGAAGACAATCTAAACGTCATTGAAGGCGCCAACGGCTCCGGCAAGACAAACCTTGCGGAGGCTGTTTATTATCTCAGCCTTGCCAAGAGTTGGCGGACAAACGAATGCCAAACCCTCATCAGGTATGGTGAAGACCACGCTTCAATCAAGGCGAAGGTAGAGGAAAACGGGTTAAGACGAGAGATTGAAATATTCATCCTGAACAAAGGAAGGAAGATCTCAATCAACGGCAAACCCGCGCGCAGGCTAAGCGAGCTATCAAAACTCGTGAACGTCACCCTCTTCTCGCCTGAGGATGTGCTCATCTTCAAAGGTTCGCCAGGTGACAGAAGGTCGTTCTTAGACACAAGCCTCTCAAAAAAGTCGCTAGACTACTTCAACCTCATCGGCAAATATAACCGCCTCCTCACCGAAAGGAATGCGGCTCTTAAAGCTGAGAAGGTCGACCTCACCCTCATCCAAGTGCTCACTGAGGAGATGATTGCGATCAGCGAGCCAATAAGTCGCTACAGACGACTTTATCTAGATGACTTGAATAAAGTTCTATCCGACCTCGCGAGCGAACTCTACGGGCATGATAGACGCGTTCTCGTCGTTTATAAGCCCTTCATCAAGAATGAATCGGCATGGAAAGAAGAGGCAGAGAAAGCCTATAAGCGGTCTTTGGATGGTGACATCATCCACAAAAGCACCTCAATCGGCATCCATAGAGAAGACTTCTCGGTGATGCTTGATGGGCAAGACATCGCCTTATATGGCAGCCAAGGTGAGAACCGCTTGGCGGCAATCGCCCTCAAAATCGCACCATTCTTCCTAATCGAAGACGAAGAGAAACGGCCAATCGTCGTTCTTGATGACGTCTATAGCGAACTAGACGCCGAACACACGAAAAGACTCTCAAATCTCATCAGCAAACACCTTAACCAAGTGTTCGTGACTGTGACGAGAGCAAACATAGAGGGAGCCTCGGTGATTGAGGTTTCCGACAACAAAGCCATAAGGAGGTAACAGAATGGCAAACGAAGAAGAAAAGAAGCTTGAAGCTGCGCCTGAGCAGCCACAAGTGGATCAAGCTGCTTTGGAACAAGCCGAAGAAGATCGTTTCCAATACAAAATGGAAAAGGACATCGATGAAAAAGGCTTAGTCAAAGCGGACGAGAACTACACAGCGGAAAACATCCAGGTTCTCGAAGGCTTAGAGGCTGTCAGAAAGCGTCCTGGCATGTATATCGCCACCACCGCAGCAGCTGGTCTCCACCACCTTGTTTGGGAAATCGTCGACAACGCGATCGATGAAGCCCTTGCGGGTTATTGCGATGACATTCAGGTCTACATTGAAAAAGACAATTCCATCACGGTTAGCGATAACGGTCGTGGTATTCCAGTCGACATCGTCGCCAAATCTGGTTTATCTGGCGTCGAAACCGCTTATACGATCCTTCACGCCGGCGGTAAGTTCGGCGAAGGCGGCGGCTACAAAGTCTCCGGCGGTTTACATGGTGTCGGCGCTTCCGTCGTCAACGCTCTTTCCACTTTATGTGAAGTCACCGTTCGCAAAAACGGCGGCATTTACTATGTCAAATTCGTCGATGGTGGCAAGATCATCGAGCATTTGAAGAAAGTCGGAACCTGCGGAGCTGATGAACACGGCACAACCGTCCACTTCAAACCAGACGGCGACATTTTCACCGAAACCACCATCTACAATTATGAAACCATCAAGAACCACCTCCGTCAGATGGCTTTCTTAAATGGCGGTGTCAAAATCACCTTAACCGACAAACGCCCTGATATCCCAATGACCGAAACCTTCCAGTTCAATGGCGGTATCAAAGAATATGTTTCCTTCATCAACCAAGGAAAGAACACCATCAACGCCGACGTTATCTACGCCCATGGCGCTGAAGAAGTCACGCTTCTTGATGGGGTTACAAAAGAGATCATCTACGCTGAAGTCTCCATGCAATGGACCGACTACTACAGCAACGATGGTGTTTACTCCTTCTGTAACAACATCTCCACCAAAGAAGGTGGCACCCACGTCGATGGCTTCAACAAGGCTTTGAGCAAAGTCATCAATAACTACGCCAGAAAGTTCAAGCTCCTCGAAGAAAAAGAGAACAACTTCACCACCGAAGACTGCCGCGAAGGTCTTACCTGCGTCATCTCGGTCAAGCATCCAAACCCACAATACGAAGGACAAACCAAGACCAAACTTGGAAACAGCGAAGTTAGACCAATCGTCAACGCTGTCGTTTCTGAGCAGTTCGAACAATACCTCCTCGAGCATCCAGATCAGGCCAAAGCCATCATCGCTAAGGTCCGTATCGCTGCCAAAGGCCGTGTGGCCGCGCCGGCTGCCCGTGAGGCAACGAGAAAGACCGCTCTTGGCATCACAACCCTTCCTGGTAAATTAGCCGATTGCTCTAGCCGCGTCCCAGAAGAATGCGAGCTCTACATCGTTGAGGGTAACTCAGCAGGCGGCTCCGCTAAGGTTGGCAGAGACAGAAAGACCCAAGCCATCTTGCCTTTGAGAGGTAAGATCCTTAACGTCGAGAAAGCGACCGAAGAGAGAATCTTCAAGAACGCTGAAATCGGCAACATGATCACCGCTATCGGTGCTGGTATCAGAGAGCAATTCGACGTTACAAAGATCAGATATCACAAAATCGTCATCATGACCGATGCTGATGTTGACGGCGATCACATCAGAATCCTTCTTTTAACCTTCTTCTACCGCTTCATGAAACCTCTTATCGACGGTGGTTATGTCTACATTGCTCAGCCACCGCTCTATAAAGTCGAATACAAAGGCCAGGCCTACTACGCCTATAACGACGACCAGCTTGAACAACTCAAGAAAGGCCTTCAGTTAAAACCTGGATACCCATTCCAGCGTTATAAAGGTCTTGGTGAAATGGACGCCCAGCAGCTCTGGGAAACCACCATGGATCCAGCCGCCCGTAAGATGATTCGTATCACCATCGATGATGCTGCTATGGCTGACAAAGCCTTCACCGACCTCATGGGTGATGACGTCGAACCACGTCGCGAATTCATCATCAAGAACGCGAAATTCGTTCAGAACCTTGATATCTAATGGAGAAAGGAAACGATTATGGCAGACGAAAAGAAAACAATTGACGCCGAAAACGAAAACGTTGAAGGCGAAACCACTGAGTCAGCTGAAAACTCCGGCATTGTCGCAGGTATTGCGGCTGGTCTCATTGACAGAGAAATCACAAACGAAGTCCAAACGGCCTTCCTTTCCTACTCAATGTCCGTCATTGAGGCTCGTGCCATCCCTGATGTCAGAGACGGTTTGAAACCAGTTCAAAGACGTATCATCTATGGCATGAACGAGTCAGGCATGCAGCCTGGCAAACCATATAAGAAGAGTGCCCGTATCGTCGGCGACGTCATGGGTAAATATCACCCTCACGGCGACTCCGCCCTTTATGGCACCTTGGTCCGTATGGCTCAGCCATTCGCCATGCGTTACACCCTTGTCGATGGCCATGGTAACTTCGGTTCCATCGATGGTGACGAAGCTGCTGCTATGCGTTACACCGAGGCCAGAATGAACCGTCTTGCGGTCGAAATGGTCCGCGATCTTGATAAGGACACCGTCGACTTTGTCGGTAACTACGATGGTACCGAACAAGAGCCATCCGTCCTTCCAAGCCGCTTCCCGAACCTTATTGTCAACGGTTCCGAAGGTATCGCTGTCGGTATGGCCACCAACATGCCAACCCACAACCTTACTGAGGCCATCAACGCCTGTGTTGCCGTTGCCCGTAACCCTGAAATCACCCCTATTGAGTTGATGCAGAACTACATCTATGGTCCTGACTTCCCAACCGGTGGCGTCATCCTTGGCAGAAAAGGAATCGCCGATTACTTCACCACCGGCACCGGCACCGTTGCCATCCGTTCCAAGTTCCACACCGAGGAAGCCAACGCCGGCAAATCCCGCATCATCATCACCGAGACCCCATATCAGGTCAACAAAGCTGCCATGATCGAAAACATGGCCGCCCTTGCCCGTGACAAGGTCATCGATGGCATTTCCGATATCCGTGATGAATCCAACAAGGAAGGCACCCGCGTCGTCATCGAGGTCAAGAAAGACTTCATCCCAGAAGTCGTTGCCAATAACCTTCTCAAACACACTTCGATGCAGATCACTTATGGTGTCATCAACCTTTGCTTAGTCAATGGCGAACCAAAGATCCTTTCCATGAAAGAACTCATCGAGAGATATAACGAATTCCAAATCGATGTCCTCACAAGAAGAACCAAATTCCTTCTCAAGAGAGACAGCGTCAGAGACCACATCGTTGTCGGTTTGATCCTCGCTCACGACAACATCGACGAAGTCATCCACATCATCCGTGGAAGCAAGACCGACGAGGAATCCAGTGCGAAATTGTCGGAGAAATTTGGATTATCCAAACCTCAGATCGACGCCATCTTGGCCATGACTCTCCGCCGTCTCCAAGGCTTAGAGCAAGAAAAACTCCAGGCCGAACACGCCGAACTCGTCAAGAACATCGAGCACTACAACTTCTTGCTTAGCGACAAGAAGAACATCGTCGACCTCATGATCGAAGAGCTCCTTCAGATCCGTGACCGTTTCGGCGATGAGCGTATGACTCAAATTTCCGATGAGGCCGCTTCGATCGAGAACGAAGACCTCCTCCCACAGGAAGACATCATCGTCGTTCTCACCAAGAACGGTTACGTCAAGAGAATGAACGACCAGACCTTCCGTACTCAGAATAGAGGCGGACGTGGCGTTAAAGGTCTCACCACCACAAGCGGCGACACCGTCCACTTGATGCTCCATACCAAGACCCACACCGACATCATGTTCTTCACATCCTTCGGTAAGGTTTATAGAATGCGTGGCTACATGATCCCAGACGGAGCCAGAGACTCCAAAGGCATGCCAGCCATCAACCTCCTCAACCTCGACCAGGAAGAGAAGGTCGTCGCTATCGTCCCAGCCGACGAATACGATTCCGAGAGCTATCTCTTCTTCGTCACCGTCCATGGTGTCGTCAAGAGAACCAATATGGCCGAATTCGCTTCCATCCATAGCAATGGTAAGAAGGCTCTTACCTTAAGAGATGGCGACGAACTCCTTTGCGTCAAGAAGACCGATGGCCACGCGATCATTGGCCTTGCTTCTAGCAACGGTAAAGTCTGCTCCTTCAACGAGGATCAAGTCCGTGCGATGGGTAGAAGCGCCGCTGGTGTCACCGGTATGGACCTCAAAGATGGCTCCCACCTTGTTGATGCTACAACCTCTCTTGAAGGCGACAAGATCCTTGTCTTAACCACTCTCGGTTACGGAAAGATCAGCTATGCTGAAGAGACCGATATCGAACAAGAAGACGGAACCACCCGCCACTATGATGGCTACCGCCGCACTTCTAGAGGCGCCAAAGGCGTTCTCACCCTTAAAGCCAACGCCAAGAACGGCGAACTCACCGGTATGCGCTGCATCCATGGTGACGAAGACCTTATGGTCATCACCAACAAAGGCATCGTTATCAGAACGCCATTAGAGCAAATCCATATCGCTGGCCGTAACACGGTCGGTGTTAAGATCATCAACCTCGACAAAGGTAACAAAGTTGCTTCCTTTGCCATCGTTCCTCACGTCGACGAGAGCGAATTAGAGGAAGAAATCACCGCTGAGGAAGGTGCTGAAGAGGCTACCGAAGCCGCTCCAGTTAGCAACCCAACTCCAGATCAAGTCGACTAATAAAAAAACATGAAAGTCTTAGTGCGCTTCGACCCCGGGGTGCGTAATGACATATTTGAGGGAACCCGCCTGAGAAAAAGCATCAAAGGCGGGCTCGAACTCAACAATATCAAATGGGTTGAGAGCATTTTCGCTGAGCCTGATATCTGTCATTTCCTTTCGCCTATCGATGAGCCGAAAGCGCACGAAGCAAAAGCTGATGGCTACCCTGTGGTCGTCAGCGCCTTATATGCCGAGAGCGACCCTTATTGCCGGTTCTTAGAGAGAAGCCCAGAGAATTTCTATAGCCTCCCTCAAAGGTCGCTTAAGATGCTCAATGAAGCGGACTTGGTGCTTGTTCCAACCCTCTCTGCCAAGAACCTGCTCTTCCAATGCGGATACCAAAACCAAAACATTGAGGTCCTCCCTCCTGGCGTCAATCTCGCTAGGTTTGAGGAAATCGATCCATTGGAAGCCCAGATTTTCTACCGTTACTTCAAACTTCCTCGTGAAACAAAGTACGCGATAGCAATCGGAGACCTAGACGACAAAATCACCATAGAAAAAGCAAAAATCCTTGCAGAACTCACGCCAAATATCACTTTCTTCTTCTTTGGCTCAACCACAAAAACTGGCGATGCGGGACTCAAAAAACTCAATAAGCAATCTCTAGCGAACCTCCGTTTCGCTGGCATCACCGAAGACGATGTTTATAGAAGCGGAATCAGTGGCGCGACCTGCTTTGTCGAGTTTGGCGAAACCATCTCACAACCGGTTGAGGAGCTTGAGGCCATGGCGGTCAAAGTGCCGATCGTCCACGTTGGCAAGACAAGAGGAAGCGGACTTCTCCAAGACGGGGTTAACTGTTATTCCCCTTCTGATGTGACCGAAGCCGCGAAAATCATTGATTCGCTGTCCACTTCGAAAGACAACGCGATTATAATGCAGGGGTATAAGATGGCTAGGGAGAATTCCCTAAGCACCTTTGGAGAAAAACTCAAAGGACTGTATGAGTCCTTGATAAAAAAGATGGAGGAAAATCAAAAATGATTGATGCCAAGCTTATCGAAAGCAAGCCTGAGTATGTCAAAGAGGCTCTTAAAAAGAAGCTCTGGGATTTCGATCCAGAACCACTTCTTAAGATGTTCGTCAAAAGAAGGGAACTTCTAAAAGAAGTTGAGGCCAACAAAGCCGAACAGAACCGTTTATCGAAGTCTGTCCCACAAGTTAAGAAAGAAGGCGGAGACGTCCAAGCCTTATTCGCTAAAGTCAAAGCCCTCGCTGCCGAGAACAAAGACAAAGAAACCGAACTCGATGGCATTGAGAAAGAGATCAAAACCCAAATCGAGGTTCTCCCAAACCTCCCAGATGATGACTTGGTCGCTGGTGGAAAAGAGAACAACAAACCTTTCTATCACTTTGGAAAAGAACCAACCTTTGATGGCTTTACCCCAAAAGATCACGTCGAACTCGCGGAGTCCCTTGGCTTAATCGACTATAAGAGAGGCGCCAAAATCTCTGGCACCGGAACCTGGGTTTATACGAACTTAGGCGCTCGTTTGGAGTGGGCTCTTATCAACTACTTCATCTCTTGCCACCTTGCTGACGGCTATGAGATGATTCTCCCTCCACACATCCTAAACGAACAAAGCGGCTACACCGCCGGCCAGTTCCCAAAATTCAAAGAAGACGTTTTCTGGCTTGAAGGAAGCGAACCAAAGAAATTCATCCTCCCAACCGCCGAGACCGCTCTTGTGAACCTCCACCGCGATGAAGTTCTTTCTGAAGAAGATCTTCCAAAGAAATACTTCGCCTACACACCATGCTACCGTAAGGAAGCTGGCTCCTATCGTACCGAAGAAAGAGGCATGATCCGCGGCTACCAATTCAACAAAGTTGAAATGGTTCAATACACCACCGATGATGGCTCTGATGTTGCCTTCGATGAGCTCGTCAAGAAAGCCCAGGCCTTAGTTGAAGGGCTTGGCCTTTGCTACCAGCTCGATAAACTCGCCGCTGGTGATTGCTCCCACTCCATGGCTAGAACCTATGACATCGAAGTCTGGATTCCATCCATGAAGATCTACAAAGAGGTTTCAAGCGTCTCTAACGCTAGAGACTATCAAGCCAGACGCGGCATGATTAGATATAAGGATAAGGAAGGCAAGATGCACTTCTGCCATACCCTTAACGGTTCTGGCTTAGCCACCTCCCGTATCTTCCCAGCCCTTCTTGAACAGAATCAACAGGCTGACGGTTCCGTCATCATCCCTGAGGTTCTCCGTCCGTTCATGGGTGGCATCTCAGTCCTTAAACCTATTAAGAAATAAAAACAAAACAAAATGAGGGGCCTAAAAAGGTCCCTCTTTTTTATATGTCTCTCCTTACCTATAATATATGAGCCATCGCGAGGAGAGCCTCTCGAACCTGGTCAGGACCGGAAGGTAGCAGCCATAAGTCAGGGTCCCCTGTGCGGTGGTTTTATTCTCTAAGATGACTGATTTGGATTACATGAAAATAGCCCTTGAGCTTGCAAAAGAGGCAGAGTTTGCTGGGGAAATCCCTGTTGGTGCCGTTGTTGTTTTAAACGACAAAATCATCGGAAAAGGCTTTAACAAACGTGAATCCAAATACGATATATCTTCACACGCTGAAATCGAGGCCATTAAGGATGCCGAAAAGAATCTAGGAAACTGGAGGCTTGATGGGGCCACCCTCTATGTGACCTTGGAACCTTGTTTGATGTGCTCTGGCGCTATACTCCAAAGCCGTGTTTCCAAAGTTGTTTTTGGGTCTAGAGATGAGAAAGATGGTGCGATCGTCTCAAATTATTTTGTCTTCGATTCGCCATGTAGCCATGAGAGGCCTCTCGTTTACGGAGAGGTACTCAAGGAGGAATGCGACGCCCTTCTTAAGAGCTTCTTCTCCTCAAAAAGAAGATAGTTCTTTTTGTTGCGACCAGTTCTTACTTTTTGTACTTTGACAAAAAATAGTTGCTTAAAAGCGATAAAAAGCGCGTTTTTAATGTTATACTTTCAAAGCCATGTCCAAGAGAAGAGATGAATTAATTTCTTTAATTCAGAAAGCGGAATACATAGAGAAAGGACCTAACGAGGGTCTTTCAACCGAAGAAGTTGAGTTAAGAAAGAAACAGGGCTTTATCAACAAAACCCAGAAAAAGGTTACTAAATCGATTTGGCAGATCCTTATCGACAACCTTTTCACGTTCTTCAACTTCATCTATATCGTCATCGTCATTTTGATGGCGAACGCTAACTTACCATACTCGAACTTCCTCTTCTTGGTTCCTGTCGTCAGCAACGTTGTTATTGGTATCGTCTCAGACATCAGGGCGCGAATTGCTGTCGACAAACTCAAACTCATCACAGACCCAAAGGTTCGTGGGGTTAGAAATGGCCAAGAGATTGATATCGAAACAGAACAACTCGTTCTCCACGATATCGTCATTTATCAGACTGGCGATCAAATAGCCACAGACGGCGTCCTTATTGATGGGTACGCTTCGATTGATGAATCTTTAGTCACTGGCGAATCTGAGAAGATCCGCAAAGTCCCTGGAGATAAAGTTCTTTCGGGAACCGTTGTCGTTTCTGGAAAGATCTATGTTAGGGTCACAAGCGTCGGAATCGCTAACTATGCAGAAGGCCTTCAGGACGAGGCTAAGAGGTTCAACAGACCAAAAAGCGAAATTAAACGCTCTACTTTGGATATCTTCTATGTCACCGGAACCGTTGCCGTAATCATGGGTCTAGCCATGACTTTCATCTGGGCGGCTAAACTCAACTGGAACATCACATTCAATGACTACCAGGACTTCATTAAGAATCTTTCTGGCTCGCTTGTCGCGATGATTCCAGCTGGCCTATATCTTTTGACTTCCTTAACCCTAACGGTCGGAGTTTTGAACCTTGCCAACAAGCATATGAACGTCCAAGAGCTCTACTGCATTGAGATGCTTGCTAGAGTTGACACTATCTGTTTCGACAAGACCGGCACTCTCACCGATGGTAACCTAGGAATCGAGAAGGTCTATAACTACAGTAGCAACCTTAGCGATGAGGCTTTGTGCTCCTATATCGCGAGTATCGTCAAAGCGACCGGCGATGAGAACGCTACAGCAAAAGCCATTTCAGCCGCGTTCACTCCTTTAGAGATAGAAGCTACGGAAAAGATTCCTTTTGATTCGGAAAAGAAATACAGCGCGGCGACCTTTGGCGAAGAAGGAACTTTCGCAATTGGAGCCTATGGATTTGTTGACGCTCTCGATAAGGATTTCGCCTCAAACAAGCTTCATGAACTTATGGAAGCGGGATTCCGTGTTCTTGCCGTTTATTGGAGCCAAAAGCCTATTAAAAACGAAAAATTGCCTGCAAAACTTGAATTAATTGGTCTGTTAGGTATCTCTGACACCATCAAACCTGACGCAAAAGCCAACATCGAATGGTTCAAGAGCAACGGCGTCGATATCAAGATTATTTCTGGTGACGATCCGGTTACCGTCAAAGAAATTGCCAAACGTGTAGGAGTCGAAAACGCCGACAACTATATCAACATGCAAACCGTTGAAGACTCAGAGATTCCAAACATCGTTAATCAGTATTCTGTTTTCGGGCGTGTTACGCCTGAGCAAAAATCACTTCTCGTTAAGGCTATGCAAGCCCAGGGTCATAAAGTCGCTATGACCGGCGATGGCGTTAATGACATCCTTGCTCTCAAGAGCGCGGACTGCTCTATTGCTATGGCTTCTGGCTCTAGCGCCACAAGAAGCAGCGCTCATATCATCTCCGTCGATAATGATTTCTCTAAACTTCCTGATGTCGTCGCTGAAGGAAGACGCGTTATCAATAACCTTCAAAGAACTGCTTCTCTCTTCCTTTGTAAGAACCTTTTCGCCATTATTGTGAGCGCCATTTTCTTGGTCTCCATGGTCGCTGGAGGACCTAGCTATCCATTTGAGACGAGAAACATGCTCATTTGGGAGTTCGTCTCCATTGGCGTTGGCGGATTCTTCTTAGCCTTACAGCCTGCCTCAAAGAGGCTTAAAGGCGGCTTTATGGAAGGCGTTATGTCGCATGCCATACCTGCTGGCCTGGCGGAGGTCCTATGCGTCGCCACCATCTATTTGGCAGCCCTTTTCGCCCCAACGTTCGTTTCTCTTGAAGAAGCTCAGACGATGAGCGTTATTGCCTTCACGGTTATCTCGTTGCTCTCGTTCTTGATCATTTGTTGCCCTCTCGATCTCTATCGAGGAACGGTTTTTGTCGCTTCAACGCTTGTTTCTTTGCTCATCTTCTATGCAGACATCTTCTGGCCACCGCTTGCGTCTGGAGGAAAAACAACCTCCTTGATGGGCATCGATGTTAAGACATTAGATGGTCCACACTGGGCTATTTTGTGGATTATGATCGCCTTTGTGGCCGTTATTTATATCCTCTTGGATATCGTTTTCCAGAACATTAGGAACAACAGAGTCAAAAAAGAAGCCGTAAAGGAGGGGTTATGATCACCGAGGCTAAGCTGAAGTATGCATTAAAAGAATTAATGCAGACCAAATCGCTTAACGATATCAACGTCACAATCCTTTGCGAGAAGTGTGGCTGCCATAGGCAGACCTTCTACTACCACTACACGGACATCTACGATCTTTTGGCAGCTGTTTTCCTTAATGAAGTTGTCGATGGAATCAGCCAAGCAAAAGACGTTAAAGGCGTTCTTTATGCCATCCTTGAGTATTCCAAGGAGAATTTCTCCTTTATCCGTTCGTGCTATAACAGCGCAGCCCACGATTTAGTGGACGCTTTCTTCTATAACAAGATCATCTCGAAGGTTTTCACGCTCCTAAACACCACCAACAACTACAGTTTAAGCGTGGCTAGTTACCGTAATATCTCCAGGAGATATGCAAGCATCGTAGGCAATGAATTCGGCTATTGTTTCCGTGATGCAACCATCACTGTCACCAAATTCGACCGTTATATGAAGCGTTATATAAACGCCTCGCTTGTAACGGTTCTCCCTGCTCTTGTCGAACTCTCTCGAGAAGAGAAAAAGAGGTAAATGATCGAAATATAAAGAAATAGGAAAGGAAAGCCATTATAATGGAGGTCGACCCAAGAGAAACACTTATGTTTCTCAAAGGATAATCGAACAATAACGACCTCCCAAATCAATTCGTCTGGTTAATGGTAGAAGTACACGTGTGATTGGCTTTACCACCAACCACTAGACGGATGGGCAATAACTATGGTTTATTGCCTTTAGAGGAGGATTTTTATATGAAGAAGAACGATGTAATGGGTTATGTCGTTTACGCCCTTATGCTCGGCGGCGCTGTTGGCGTTGGTTTTGGCGCCATCAGGCCTTTATTAATTGATAACGATATTATCAGCGAACTTCCGATGCCAGGAGTCGTGCTCGTTTTGATTTCAGTTCTTACTGGAACTCTTTTAAGTGCTTTAGTTCTTGAACTTGGCCACCTTTTAGGTGCCAAAATCGGCAAATATAAGGTAATGTCTTGGAACTGTTTATTCATCTGCTTCAAGCGCGATAAAAACGGCAAAATGAAGCTCACTTTCAGCGGTTATGATGGTTTAACTGGCGAAACAAAGGTGGTTCCTTTGGATGTTGAGAAGAGCAACCCTCGTCCAATGATCTTCGTGCCCCTTGCGCTTTTCCTTCTCGAGGTTATCCTCTGCGTGGTTCTTATGGTTATCGGCAAAAACTCCGAAACCCGCGGAATGATTACAATCCACATTGTCGGCCTTGTTATGCTTACCGCCGGTTGCTTAATCTTTGGCTACAACATCTTCCCGGCCCCATTAGATTCCAAAAACGACGGTGCTTATATCCTTATTTTCAATAACTCCACAAACGTCAAAGCCTACAACCAAATCCTTTTGGCTGAGGACAAGCTTTCACGTGGCGAAGACGTTGGAGAAACCGAGATTTACGAGACCGTCACGGAATTCACCGTCAAACTTAATGACGTCGCAATGTATAAGGCTCTTAACGATAAAAACTACGAAGAAGCCTTAAGAATCAATGAGTTCACCATCAAAAGCAGGGATTCCGTTAATTTAAGAACATATCTTAATGCGGTAGCCCAAAAGATGGCTCTTGATCTCTATCTCAAGCCATTTGAAGAGGCTAAAGAAGAGTACATCTCCCTTAAACTCGAGGAAAAGAAGTTCATTGCAAACCTCAGCACCGGCCCTGCTGTTAGAGCCTATATCCTTATCAGTGGCTTGGTTGAGGAATCCGAAGGTGAAACAAAAATAGCGATGGATAAGGCCGAATCCGCCATCAAGAACTCCGGTGAAGACAAACGTCTAGCTGAGGAATACCTCATGAAAGAAGCCCTTAAGATGGTTGTTAAAAAACACAAAGACTGGGACTTCTCAGAATATGGGGATTTGAGTCTCGGAGAGACGAAAACCGAGGGAAAATAGACCCTTTTGAAAACATAAGAAAAACAGGCTTTCAAAGGCCTGTTTTTTAGTGCTTCCAAAGGGATCTATAAAGGTCTGATGCAAGGAGTTTAGACGCTGTTTTAGCGGGGTAATACGAAGCCATTTGCATAACGTCGTTTGCCCCTAAATGGGCCTTCTTAATATAGTCTGCGAGAACAGAGTAATTCTCTTTAAGACGGCTTAATGGAGTCATGGCAATATAGCTTAAAAAGGCATTGAGAGTGACGTTGTTTTTGTCTACTGGATAGTATGGTTTTCTAAGGATAAAACGCTTCCCAAACATATAAACGTTTTTCTTTCCGCTAGTGGCCTTATTTGTCATGATTTCGACTTTTTCATTGACGGAAATTTTACGGCCATTGATAGCCAGCAAAAAGCACTCGCCAGTATAGAAGCCATAGACCTCTTTTCCGTGCGAAATATAACGCAGCTCGATTGCAGCAGAGACATCTGGCTCGCCGTGTCCTGGTATGTAGTAGAAACCATAGGAATAGCGCTTAAGATCGCCTGATTTAACCAATCTAACAAGTTCCTCTTTTTTCGCTGCCTCAGTCATGTTTTTGTCGTTGATATCGGCGCTAGAAAAGAGTTCGTTTGCCTTGAAATTTATTTTGATTTTATCTAGCAAAGTATCTCTCATAGCCGAATTATAACACAACCAATAAAAAAGGTAAAAATATAACAACTTCAATCTTTTACATATTTTGAGATTCCCCTATTTGAAGCTTTTTGGCAATCCAGGCAACCTAATTTAGGCAAGCGACACAAAAATGTGATTGTTTATAGCCTAAAAACACTTGATTCTTTGGGATTTATAAGGTTACCCAAAAAATAGGTAAAAATATAACAAACGGCGCTTTTAGCTAGATGATGCCTATTCTTATTAGTTTTGTTGTGTATTGCTATTGCTGATTCTAAAATTTATAGGAAGGCACATTTAACGGCCTTAATGAATTGGAGTTTCGATCTATGGCTAAACTTTTTTATCAAGGACACGCTTCTTTCCGCCTCACAACAAGCGAAGGAAAAGTCGTTTTCATTGACCCTTTTTGTGGGCTTGGTTATAAGACGCCCGCTGATCTTGTTTTGATAACCCATGAGCACTACGATCACAACAACACAGAACTCATTACTTTTAAACCTGGCGGATACATCATCAGAGCCAAGGACGCACTAACGAATGGCGTGTATCACAGCTTCGAATCCAAAGGCCTAAAAATAAAAGCCGTCCCTGCCTACAACTCTCATCACAACAAGGCTGAATGTGTTGGCTACCTGATTGAGGTCGACGGCGTCAAAATCTATCACGCTGGAGACACTGACTTCATACCTGAGATGAATGAGCTTAGGGACGAGAATATTGATTACGCTCTTTTGCCGATTGATGGGACCTACACAATGACCCCCGAGGATGCCACAAAAGCAGCCATTGCCATCAACCCTAAACACATGATCCCTATGCATATGAAACCGGGAATGACATGGGACTTCCGTCAGGCTATGATGGTTACTGCGCCGATGGCGATGCTCATGAAACCGAATGACGAGATCGAACTCGTGAAGGAATAACTTATGGAAGCTTTGAAGATTATCAGAAGAATTGCCAGTTATGCTGTGTTTGTGTTTGCAGCCTCGCTTTTCTTGCTCAATTCAGTCACTGTCGCTTTAGCGCCTTACATCAATCTTGCGGATGCATACCAGAGAGCTTTTTTGCCGTTTATGTATGCCACGATTTCCCTTGGGGTAATGCTTTTGTTCCAGCTTCTTGTCATTGGAAGGCCAAAAGCAGTGGAGGCAAACATTTATCCATGGCTCTTGATTGTGCTATTTGGAACCATGGTTTTTGTTAGTGCGATTGTACTTGGAAAAGCAATCGTCGCTTGTAGCGAAGACACTAATTTGAATGTCTGGTTTGCTGTAGCGGGAACCGCTCCATCCCTCCTTCTTGGAATCACGGAAGTTGCTACGGGAATTGTCTTCTTTATCAGGCAGAGAAAAGAAGACGAAAAACCAGAGCCCATCGAAAGTAATGGGGTTAACCTCGAAAAAGAGGAATAACCTAGGAAACCCATCTTTACAATTAGCCGTACTTTTTGCTTGCGAAAGCAAGTTCGCTCGCGTATGATTAGACCCGAACTCTCTTTGGCAAAAGTAAGTGCCAAGGCGAAAGGAGTAAGAAAATGAAGAAAGACATCCATCCAAAGTACAACGAGTGCAAGGTCACCTGCATCAGCTGCGGAAACACCTTCACCACCGGATCCACTCTTGGAACCGAGCTTAAGGTTGAAACCTGCTCAAATTGCCACCCATTCTACACTGGCAAACAAAGAAGCGCTGCCGTTGACGGCCGTATCGACAAGTTCAACAAGAAACTCGCCAAAGCCGAAGCTTCCAAGAAATAAGCTAAGCAATAACACAATAAAGGCCTCTAGAAAACTAGGGGCCTTTTGTTTTATTCAAACAAAACTATGGTATGATAACAAAGATCGCATTTTTAATGCGAGGAGGTTCCATTAGCCATGAGTAAAAAGTTCTACATCACAACACCTATCTACTATCCAAGCGCTTCTCCACACCTTGGACACGCTTATTGCACAACCATGTGCGACATTATCGCCCGTGGGAAGCGAATGAGGGGTTTTGAGACTTATTTCCTCACCGGTTTAGATGAGCATGGCGAAAAGATTCAGGAAAACGCTGAAGCAAAAGGCGTCACTCCACAAGCTTTCGTCGATGAGGTTGCCGTTAAGTTCACTAGCCTTTGGAATACCATGGGCATTTCTAACGATGATTTCATCCGCACAACTCAACCTCGCCATTACGAAACCGTTAAGAAGATCTTCTCTTCGTTCATTCAAAACGATGACGCTTACCTTGGAGCCTATAAAGGCTGGTATTGCGTCCACGAAGAATCATATTGGACCGAAACCCAGGTCGGCCCAGAACACGTCTGCCCAGAATGCGGACGTCCAGTAGTGGAGAAAGAAGAGCCATCATACTTCTTCAGATGCGGCAAATATGTCGACGATCTTCTTAAGCTCTATGACGAAAACCCAACCTTCATCACCCCAGAAGGACGTAAGGCCGAAATGGTCAACAACTTCATCAAACCTGGTTTAAATGACCTTTGCATCACCAGAACCACCTTTGATTGGGGTATTCCTGTAAAAGAAGCGGAAGGCCATGTTATCTATGTCTGGCTCGACGCTCTCACAAACTACATTTCCGCTCTCGGATATCTTCAGGAAGACGATTCCAAATTCCAGAAGTTCTGGAATGACCCAGATACCGAGATTGTCCACGTCATCGGTGCTGATATCACAAGATTCCACACCATCTATTGGCCAATGTTCTTAAAGGCCCTCAAGCTTCGTCAGCCAAATAGGGTCTTTGTCCACGGTCTCATGATGATGAAAGACGGCAAAATGAGTAAGAGCAAGGGCAATGTTATCCCTGTTCCGCCTCTCGTGGACCGTTTTGGTGTTGATGCCGTCCGTTATTACCTCGCCAGAGAAATCATCTTCGGCCAGGATGGACAATTCACCCCAGAACAATTCGTCGAAAGACTCAATGCCGACCTTGCCAACAACCTTGGAAACCTTCTCAACCGCAGCGTTTCCATGATTAACAAATATTTCGATGGCGTTATCCCAGCCTACAAAGGCGAGCTTAACGACCTCGACAAGAATCTCAAGGAAACCGCAGAGAAAGCCGTCAAAGCCTACGAGGTCCTTAGCGACGACCTTAAAGTCACTGAATCCTATGGTGCGGTCATGGACCTTGTCAGCGCAGCCAACAAATACATCGAAGAGTCGGCTCCATGGGCGCTTGCTAAAGATCCAGCCAAAGCGGATGAGCTCGCTAGCTGCATGTCTCACCTTGCCAACGCCATCTTCGTTGCCGGCATGCTTCTTAGCCCAATCCTCGTCACCAAATCGGAGAAGATTTTCGATCAATTAGGTGTTGATGCTTCCATGAGAAACTACGAGACCGCAACCAAATTTGGCGTCCTCGGCGGACAGAAAGTCGTTAAGGGCGACCAGCTCTTCCCACGTCTCGAAGTTGAAGCGGAAGTCCAGTTCATCAAGGACTTAATGGCGGCTCCAAAAGAGAAGGCTGCAGCCTAATTTAGGTAACTTTTGCTGACGATTTTTCAGCAAAACGCATATATTTCGATGACTGAAACCATCATCCACAAAACCTATAACCTGAAGTGCATCGATCTTAGCATCGAAGGAAAAGGAGTCTGCAAACTGGAAGGACTTGTTATTTTCGTTCCGTCTATGTTCCCAGGCGATGAAGGGGAAGTGGAGATTGAGTATAAGCGTAACGGACAGCACTTCGGAAGATTGAAGAAGCTTTTCGTATTTTCTCCTGATCGTATTGACCCTTTATGCAAGGTTTCTTCTGCCTGCGGTGGATGTGTCTTCCAAAAGTACGCATACAAGGCAGAACTTGAATACAAGCGCAGAAAGGTCGCTGACCAACTAAAGAGATATGGCGAAATCGATGTTGAGGTTTTGCCTGCTTTAGGCATGGAGAACCCAATCAATTACCGTAACAAGATTCAGGTTCCTTTTGGCAAAGACGATAAAGGCAAAACTATCTATGGTTTCTACAAAGAAGGAACCCACGCCATCGTCCCAAGGAAAGAGTGTTTCATTGAAGACGCTAGAGCCCAAAAGATTCTCGAGAAGCTAAACGCCATCTTCAACCGCCTTGGCATTGAACCATATGACGAAAGAAGCGAAAGCGGTTCGATCCGTTACGCGATGATTAGAACCTCCTACTACAAAAAGGAGATCATGCTGGTCCTTGTCACAAAGGAAGTTTTCATTCCGAAGAAACCAACTCTCATCTCTTTGGTTCGGAAGGAAATCCCAGAAGTAACGACCCTTGTCCAAAATGTGAATGGCCAAAGAACGAATGTCATATTAGGCAATCGATTCATGACCTTATATGGGCCAGGTTTCATCGAAGATTCCTTGTGTGGAGTCAAATTCAAAATCTCTGCCGCTAGCTTCTATCAAACCAACCCTGTAATGACGGAAATCCTCTACAAAACCGCAATGGATTTTGCCGAAGTAAGTAAAGAAGATGTCGTTTTGGACGCCTATTCTGGCATCGGCACTATCGGACTTATTGCTTCGAAAAGGGCTAAGAAAGTCATCTCCGTTGAACTTGTCGAAGAAGCGGTTAAAGATGCTATCAAAAACGCCAAGTCAAACAACATAAAGAACTTTGAAGCCTACCAAGATGACGCGACCGCCTTCATCCTCAGAATGGCCAAAAGGAAAGAGCATCTAGACGTCCTTTTCATGGATCCTCCGAGGAAAGGTTCAACTCCAAAATTCTTAAGTGCAGCGCTTGCCCTTGGACCAAGGAAGATCGTTTATGTTTCTTGTAACCCTCTAACCCTTGCGAGGGATCTAAAAGTCCTCAAGTCGAAATACAAAATCGAGAAAGTCCAGCCTGTTGATGAATTCGGCAGGAACTACCACGTTGAGACGGTTTGCTTGCTAACAAAGAAAAACGCTTAATGAAGGCCGCTTAATGCGGCTTTTATTATGTGGCAGATTTGTGACAAGCGATTGCTAGACTAGTTGCGGAAAAGCAACTTTTTAGTTTTGCTTAGTTGCCATACTTATGTTTAAAAACAGAACAGCTCAGTTAGTGGTTCAATCTTCATACATCGCTTTAAGTCTCGTCGCGATTGCGGCGTTCTTTGGTTTGTTTGAGCGTTCGTTCAACTATGATGGCTGGCTACTCTTCACCAACCAATCCAATTTCATTTGCATCGGCATCATGGTCGCCGAATTAGTCCAAACGATTAAGAAGAAAGAAGACAGCTACGTCTCGTTAAACCCTGTTCTCAAGTTTGCAGGGCTGGTCTCAATACTTTTCACCGCTATCTTTTACTACGCACTATTTGCCCCAAAGAAGGCGTTCATAGACAACTTTAAGGTCGGAACGCTATTGCTCCATGCGGTTTTGCCTTCCCTGTATCTAGCGGATTGGGTGCTTTTCTATGAAAAGAAGACAGTCAAAGTCACATGGCCTTTATTTGGACTTATTTACCCAGCCGCTTACCTGACTTTTGTTTATCTGCGCGCTGCATGTTATGGGTTCGACACATCAATCCCAAACTCCAGCAACACCGGACTTTACATATATCCGTACGCCCTTTTGAATATTGAGAGACAAGGCGTGGGGAAAGTGGTGGTAATTTGTTTGCTCTTACTAGTCGCCCTCTTAGCGATAGGCTACTCAATGTATGGTTTAGACAAACTCATTCATCACTTGATGAGTAAAAAGAAAACCAGGAACGAAGAACAATAAAAAACCGGGATAACCCGGTTTCCTTTTTGCTAGTTTAGAGATTTTCCCTTTTCTTCATCGAGAGAATAAGCGAAACCGTAATCAGGATCAACGGCAACATAAGTGTAATGTTAGGGAAATAAGAGGCTAAAAGCTCACTTCCGATGCCACCATAAACATAGCGGTAGAAGGCAAAACAACCTGCTGCCGAGGCAGCGAACAAAAGAATGATAAGCCCATACTTGAGAGTGGCTTTGCGGCCTTTCTTTTTGTCTTCTCCAAACACCGCATCATAGGCAGACAAGGCGAAGCGGCTGAGGTTTGCCGTCATCATCGTCGCAGTGTATGGATGTTCATCAAAGGAAGCAAAGCTTTTGGTTAAGAATCCGGCAATCACGGCAATGAAACAGTTTGAGATGATGTTTGGCCAAGCGGTCTCATCTGCTTTTGTTGTTTCCGGATCGAGAACGGTTGGGATTGCCATGACGACGAGAAGCAAACCGACGATGATAGAGAGTTCGATGATGTGGGATTTCTTTTCGTTGCCCTTTGCAACCTTATCTTCGATAAGTTTTGCGAGGAAAACACCGACAACAAAGAGGAAAATCGTTGGGATATAGATAAGAAGCCTGACTGGGTTTCCGTCAACGATGCTGACCACGCTATAGACGAGGTTGCCAGTCATCATCATTCCCCAGAAACCACGGTAATAGAGGGAATATGCTTCAATGAACCCGCAAGCGCAGCTTAAAAGAAGAGCGATTATGAAGGCGACATTAGGATGGGTTTTTGTGTTTTTCGTTTCTTCGTCTTTCACGTGCCAAAGTATATAACAGCGATAATTTATAGGCAATTCGCGTTGTATAAATATGAGGAGTTTGAGATTATATTTTCGTAGGCGTTTTTATATATAAAAAGAAAACTGACAAAACTAAGGGGGTCTAGTCATGGAATTCTTGGATTTAGCCAAAAGAAGATTTTCAGAAAGGAACTTCGACAAAACTCGTCCCGTTGAGGAAGAGAAGCTTGCGAAGATCCTTGAGGCAGGAAGAATCGCGCCAACCGCGTGCAATTACCAGCCACAGAAGATTTACGTCATCAAAAGCGAGGATTCTCTCTGGAAAGCGGCCAAATTAACCCACACATATAACGCTCCAGTCGTCTTGCTTGTGTGCTACGACATGAATATCGTCTGGAAAAATGTCCGTGAAGACGGCTATAACTCCGGCGAGCAAGACGCCAGCATCGTTGCCTCGTCGATGATGTTTGAGGCCGAGGATCTTGGCGTTCATAGCGTTTGGCTAAGGGGCTTCAGCTCGAAGCTTGTGGCCGAGACGTTTGAACTTCCTGAGAACATCAAGCCGGTTATGATACTCGCTCTAGGCTATCCTAACGGTGAGACAAAGCCATCGCCTATGCATTCAACGAAGAAAGAATTATCCGAGACCGTTGAGGAAAGGTAAAAAGTAATATCCTTTATTCTTTGGAATAAATGAGCGAAAATACTTGCATGCTATATTTAGGAATCGATATTGGTGGCACATCCATCAAGTGCGCGTTTGTTAACGAAGAAGGGGCTATCAGCCATCCTTTCACGATGAAGTTCATCAGAGGCGCCAAGCAAGAACAGACTCTTGGAAAACTTGGCGATTTGATCAATGCGAACGTGAAAGTCGTAAGAGCCGAAGGTTTTGAAGTCGGCGGAATCGGAATCGGCTGCCCAGGTTCGATCAATAGCAGAAGCGGTATTTGCTGCTTCTCAGGGAACCTCGGTTGGAACAACGCTCCAGTCGCTGAAATGATTCGTCAGGCGACCGGGCTTCCAACGAAAGTGACAAACGACGCTAATGCTGCGATGCTTGGCGAAGCCAGATTCGGCGTTGGCAAGCAATACAACAATCTCGTTCTCCTCACCCTTGGAACCGGCGTTGGCGGTGGGCTTTTCCTTGATGGAAAACTCTATGAAGGCAACGAAGGCAAGGGAACCGAGTTAGGCCATATGGTCATCGAAAGAGGTGGACGCAGATGCACTTGTGGACTTGAAGGGTGCCTCGAAACCTATGCTTCGGTCACCGCTTTGATCAAGGACACCAAGAGAGCCATGTGGAGAGACAAGAAATCCATGATGTGGGAATTCGTCAAAGGCGACATCAAGAAAGTTGATGGACGCACCTCTTTCGAATGCGCGAAAAAAGGTGACAAAACCGCATTGAGAGTCGTCGACAAATATGAGGAATACCTCACGCTTGGCATCATCAATTTCTGCAACATTTTCCGCCCGGAGGCAGTTATTTTGAGCGGTGGTCTTTCCAATCAACGTAGCTACCTGACCGATGCCGTTGAGAAGAAACTTGCGGCTGTCGATTATGGCTTTAAGAGAACGCCAGCGGTCAAGGTTCTCGTCTCCGCTTTAGGCAGCGATGCCGGCGTCGTTGGTGCGGCAGCCCTTTTCCTTGAGTAAAAATGCCAGAACCAAAAGGTTCTAGATATAGTAAAATTAAAATATAAGGAGGTACATATATGTACAGCGAGGAAACAAAGCCCTCGAACCTTGCAAAATTACTAAATAATTTTGACAAAGTGTTCATGGACACCTGTTCCTTGATGGAAGATTCGTTCCCAACGTTCATGGACTGCTTAGTGAAGTCCTATGAATACTGGAAAAACGGTTTGAAAGTTACTGTCCTCGGAGAATGTGTGGAAGAACTCAAAAAGCATTCGAAGAGCAAGGATGGCGACCAGCTAGTTGAAGCTAAACGCGCCCTAAAGATCCTCAAAGACAGCAAACGTCATTGCAAAGGTATCGAAATCACAAAACCAACCCACAAAGACGGTTTTGCTGATAGAGCAATCTTTGCTAAAGCGTCTGATTTAAGAATCGCCGAAAAGATTCTTGTCATCACCCAAGACAAAAAACTTACAAACGACATCCGTGGGCTTAACGATCTTGAATCCCAGAAGGGGAGAAACATTCACGTCTACCGTGTTAGCAAAAACGGTGAATTAGAGATCAACTACGGCGAGAAACCGCAAGAACGAATTCCAACAAGGGCAAACGTCCGACCAAATCAGAACAAAACCCCAATCAAAACCAAACAGGAAGCTCCACAAAAAGCACCTGAAAAACCAAAAACCACTGACAAATCCCCTGTGGTTTCAGCCGATATTGTCCTTTCAGCCAACCTCGGCAACCCTAATTATCCTGCCCAAAGGAAGATCGAAGATATCGACAAACAGCTTGCTCTCTTAAAGGCCACAAAGCCAACTGAGAAAGCTAACCTCAAGCTTCGTTATACCGAAGAGAAATTACTTGAAGAGAAGAAGCGTTTATCGCCAGCTCCAAAAGTCAAGGAACCAGAGCCAAAGAAGACTGTTGCTCCAAAAGCTAAACCAGAGCCTAAGAAGGCCGCCCAAGAAGCCCCTAAGGCCGAGGTCAAAGCTGATTATCAGAAAACCTTCTATGGAGTTGGCAGAACCCCAAGTTTCGCCCTCCAAAAACTCGGCGATCATAATGGTTGGATCTTCAGAGACCCATCCGTCGCTTATTTCGCTGCCGTTCATGGCGAATACGATGTCACGACC